>CAKZRZ010000278.1 GCA_937918955.1 uncultured Arenicella sp. | reverse complement strand
TTAATTCATGCTGGCATCAAAACCTTAACCAAGGTCAATATCAATTATATTGAAGCCGAAGAAATTGAGAAACAGGGCGTTGAGATTTTAGCGAATAACGACGCTATTTTGGTAGCAGGCGGCTTCGGTGATCGCGGCACTGAAGGCAAGATCATGGCGGCCAAACATGCGCGCGAAAATAAAATTCCCTATTTAGGCATTTGCCTTGGCATGCAAGTTGCGGTTATCGACTTTGCTAGAAACGTTGCCCAGATGGAAAACGCTAACAGTACAGAGTTTAATCAAGATACACCGAATCCAGTTATTGCACTGATTGAAGAGTGGACTGACGAACAGGGTAATGTGCAACAACGGGATGAAAATTCTGACCTCGGTGGTACTATGCGCCTTGGTGGCCAAAAATGTCATTTGACAGAAGGCTCTAAAGTTCGCGATGTATATGGTGAGGCAACTATTGTTGAGCGCCATCGTCATCGTTATGAATTCAACAACATGCTTCGAGAAAAACTGACAGACGCCGGTTTAATAATTGGTGGTGTGTCGGACGATGATCTAGTTGAGACGGTTGAAATTGCTGATCATCCTTGGTTTGTTGGTGTGCAATTCCACCCTGAATTTACCTCGAGCCCGCGAGATGGCCACCCCTTATTCACGTCATACGTCGAAGCGGCTCGCGCTGAACGTGAAAAAGCCTAGTTTGAATTGGCGATATCCTGATTTGACATTACATATTTAAGCACAGAGTTTTAGAGGCAGTTTTATGAAGATCGCAGATTTTGAAGTTGGTTTGGATAAGCCGTTTTTTCTTATTGCGGGGCCCTGTGTTATCGAGTCACGAGAGCATGCTTTAGAGACCGCCAAAATGATTCGCGAGATCACTGGCGAATTAGGCATTAATGCCTTGTACAAATCATCCTTCGATAAAGCCAATCGTACTTCGGGTACCTCGTTTCGAGGCCCAGGTATTCAAGAAGGCTTAGAAATTCTCCAAGAGGTGCGTGAAACCGTTGGTATGCCAGTGCTTACCGATGTGCACACGCCCGAGCAAGTGAATTTAGCGGCTAGATATGTCGACATGATCCAGACTCCGGCGTTTCTATGTCGTCAAACTGATTTAATTGAAGCGGTGGGCGCCTGCGGCATCCCAGCTAATATTAAAAAAGGCCAATTTTTATCGCCTCCTGAAATGGTTAACGTTACTAAAAAAGCCGAAGCAGCAGGTGGTAAAGATAAAATCACGGTGTGTGAGCGCGGAGCTTCGTTCGGCTACAATAATTTAGTCGTTGATATGCGAGGTTTGGCGCAAATGCGTGAAACAGGTTGCCCAGTGGTGTTCGACGCCACGCATTCGGTGCAATTGCCTGGCGGTAAAGGCGACCGTTCTGGAGGCCAGCGTGAGTTTGTTCCCGTGCTTGCGAGAGCCGCGGTTGCCGCAGGTGTATCGGGTTTGTTTATGGAAACTCATCCTGACCCTGAAAATGCTAAAAGCGATGGCCCTAATGCGATGCCAACCCAACGCTTAAAAGATTTACTAACGGTTTTACAACAAATCGACCAGTCCACGAAAGCTGGTGGTTTCTTAGAAAACGAGCTGTCATAAGCCTGTTAAACGATCTCACTATGATCCAGAGAAACCAATTTTTAATTTTATTCTGATACTTCTATCTTAGAACAAGAGGCAGCATGTCTACCATCAAATCTATTCTCGCCCGTGAAATTCTAGACTCACGTGGCAATCCAACCGTTGAAGCCGACGTAACCTTGGCCGACGGCTCTTTCGGTCGTGCGGTAGCCCCATCTGGCGCATCAACAGGTACATTAGAGGCACTCGAGCTTCGTGACGGCGAAAAATCTCGCTATTTAGGTAAAGGCGTTACTCAAGCAGTAGAGAACGCTAACACCGCTATCGCTGATGCTTTGAAGGGTAAAGATGCACTTGATCAACGTGCTATTGACCAAGTAATGATCGACCTAGATGGCACCGATAACAAATCGAAGCTTGGCGCTAATGCAATTCTTGCGGTTTCTCTCGCGGTTGCGAAAGCGGCGGCAATAAGCAAAGGCGTGCCTCTGTATGCACACTTTGCTGAATTATTTGGTAATGACACTTACTCGATGCCAGTGCCACAGATGAACATAATTAATGGCGGCGAACATGCTGATAACTCTATTGATTTTCAAGAGTTTATGATTTTGCCGACCGGCTTGCCTAGTTTTGGCGAAGCCTTACGTGCTGGCGCAGAAGTGTTCCACTCTTTGAAAAAGGTGTTGCATGATATGGGCTTGAGCACGGCTGTTGGCGACGAAGGTGGTTTTGCACCTAACCTTGATAGCAATGAAGCCGCTGTCGGTATCATTGTTCAAGCGATCGAAAACGCAGGTTACAAAGCCGGTGAAGACATCATGATTGGTCTGGATGTTGCGAGTACAGAATTTTACTCTGATGGAAAATACCATTTGAGCGCCGAGGGTAAATCATTGAGCTCTGATGAGTTCGTTGAGTATCTCGAAGCTTGGGTTCGCAAATATCCGATTATCACCATTGAAGATGGTATGGCTGAAGATGATTGGGACGGCTGGGCTGCCCACACTAAAAGCGTTGGCGCAGACATTCAACTTACCGGCGACGATTTGTTTGTAACTAACACTAAGATTTTGCAACAAGGTATTGAGAAGGGCGTAGCTAATTCAATTTTGATTAAATTTAATCAAATTGGCTCTTTAACTGAAACTTTAGATGCAATTCAAATGGCGCACGATGCTGGCTACAAAGCGACGATTTCACATCGCTCTGGCGAAACAGAAGACACCACTATTGCCGATCTAGCGGTTGCAACAGCGGCCGGTCAAATTAAGACAGGTTCGCTTTGTCGTTCTGACCGCGTTGCAAAGTACAACCAATTATTGCGCATTGAGCAAGAATTGGGAGATCTAGCGGTCTACCCTGGAATTAAGTCGTTCAGCTAAGCCTTATTAGCTTCGGCGATTAGAAGCCGACTTTAAAAGAGCCCTGTTCTTTGTTAAAGAGCGGGGCTTTTTATTTAGTCTTAGTAAATTATTCTTAGGTTTACGGTTTCTCAATTTGCTCTTTCCAAAACTTAAGTAGGCGTTTTTCTGATACGGGCATTTGTGTACGAAGGTGTTGCGCAAAAATAGATACACGCCATTCTTCGAGCATTCGCGCATATTCAACCAATTTAGGGTGCGCGATAAATACAAAGTCGAGCTCTAAATTAGGGTGGCTCAATTCTTCTATCTTTTGGTTAAAGCTTTTTTGTAGCGTCTCCAATGCCATTTCTTCGCTGACGGTTTTACTTGCAAACTTTAACTTTTCCAGTCGACTCTCAATTGCGCGCAAATATCTTGGATACTGCTTGAGCATGCTTAGCGGCGTGTAACTCAAAAAACTAGGTTCGAACAACCGGTAAACCTGGGTTTTAATATCTTCAACTGATAGGTCGATTGCAACGCTGTCAACGGAAACCTTATTTGCTTGAGCCAATACCGTATCTCGATGCTTGAATGCCGTAATTAATGAGGCTTCTAATTCCATTGCAATAGGAACCCATTGCTTGCCGCCTTGGGTAAGCGCATCTTCGAAACTGCGCGCATCGCGTATGTTGCCCGTACCATTTACAAAGCATGCCTGAGCAAGGCCCGCATTGATGAGCTTGTCGACCCAGTCAGATTTATTGAGGGTAGTTGGGCTTACTGTTTTGAGCTGTGAAGCGAGGCTGCCTAAGCCTCCTTTTTTACCGCCTTGCTTTACCGACATAAGTTCTTTTTGTAAGTACTTAAGGCTTTGCTTTTGAGTCGTCTTGCTTAGCTGGTTCTTAGCTAGCTCAATAATTGCGCGGTTGCTTTGATACTGCGCCACGGCCAGCTGGTCATGTACAAGCAAGGAAATGCTGTTATCTGCTTGAAGTTGCAACATTGGAAAAGCGCGTACAGTCATTCCTTGATGTTGATAATCGACAAAATCAGTCAGCTCGCCAAAGCTCCAACTATCAATATTGTGTTGCTCTAACTTAATCCGTTCACTGGCATTGTTAGAATGCACGCTTTCTTGAACGGAGTGGGCGTAGCTCGCCTTTAGGCGTTCAAGGTCTCGACCCTCCTCAATGAGTGAGCCGTCAACATCAATTACACGATAGTTCATGCGATAGAACTCATCGAGCTTTGCGATATCAAAGTCCTCGGCCGTGACCCTTACCCCGCGAGTGCGAAATAAGGCTTCAGCTAAGGCTTCAGTGAGAGCCTGATCCTTGATGACTAACTTAGAAAAAATGCGGTCGACAGCATCCGAGGCAGGCGCAAAATTGCGGCGAATCGGCTTTGCTAAAGTTTTAACTAAGGCAATGCATTTTTCGCGTAACAGACCAGGCACGAGCCAATCGCCTATATGTTTAGGAAAGGGCGCTAGCACCTCGATCGGCACTATCATGGTGACGCCATCACCTTGCTTGCCAGGGTCAAACTTATAGCTGATTTTGACAGTTTTACCTTGCACGTCGATCGAATCGGGAAACTGCGCACCTTGGTCGCTTGCAAGCTCGGCCCGCAGCAATGTTTCTCGGTCAAGCTTTAGAACTTCCTCATTGCCAGCTTTTAGCCACTTTTCTAAGGAGCTGCGATTATGAATGCTACTCGGCAATCTCTCCTTATAGAAATCATAGATGATCCGATCATTGACCAGCAGGTTACGTCGTCGCGTTTTAGTTTCAAGCTTTTCAATATCGTTAATTAGCGATTCATTGTGCGCGACGAATTCTGCAAGCTTGCCACGCGGCTTATACGCGCCGTCTACCAATGCTTGTTGTAAGAACACCTCACGACATTCCTTTGCGTTTATCGGCGCATAATTAATGGGCTCTTTATCGCGCAGTGTCAGGCCGTAGAACAAGGTTTTTCGATAGGCTTTAATGCTGCCAGAGCGAACATGATAATGCGGCGTGCTATAGCTGAATTTGCATAGATGCTTAGCGGCTTCGAACGCCCATATCGGCTTAATTTCGCCAATGGTGTGCGCAAATAAGCGCGACGTTTCGATGTACTCTGCCGACATAATCCATTTAGGTTTACGCTTTGCTTGAGCGGACCCGGGAAAGAGGTGTACATGGCGACTGCGCGTCGCGGTATATTCTCCATCGACATCCTTAGTTGCAAGGTTGCTAACAAGGCCGCTCAACAATGCTCGATGAAGGTTTTCATAGCGTGCATCAAATTGGTTGCTGGGCTTAGCTTTTTTCTGACCCTTCTCGGGAAGAGTGAGCGTTTGCCATGGGCATGATTCCCAGCCGAGTGATTTAGTTTGAGTTTGCAGTTGTCGAAACAACTCGCGCCATTCAAATACTCGCGCGATAGACCAATATTGTTCAACGCAATATTGTCTAAATTTAGTATTACTTAAGTCTTGCTTCGCATTGTTGATAGCTTGCCATAAATGTAAAAAACTGAAGAAGTCCGACTGAGGATGATGCAAAACTTGATGCGATTGATCAGCCGCCTGTTGCTTCTCAGCTGGCCGCTCTCTAGGGTCCTGAATGCTCAGAGCACTTATTAAAACAAGCGTATCTTTAAGGTTACCAAGTTTGTTTGCTTCAATGAGAATGCGCGCATATTTAGGGTCCACCGAGAGGTCGCTCATTTGTCTCCCGAGAGAGCTTAGTTTGCGATTTTCATCGACGCCGCCGAGTTCTTGTAGCAGCTTGAAACCATCGTTCAAAAGCCGAGAGTCAGGTTGGTCCAAAAACTCAAAAGAGCGCACGTCTTTGATGCCAAGCCTCAGCATTTTTAGAATGACAGAAGCTAGATTGCTGCGAAGAATCTCAGCCGGTGTGAACTCAGCACGTTGCTCGAAGTCTTCTTGTGAATACAAGCGAATACAAACGCCGTTAGCGACACGACCACAGCGCCCTTGGCGTTGATTAGCGCTGGCTTGAGATATTGCTTCAATCGGCAATCGCTGTACTTTTGAACGAAAGCTGTATCGTGAAATACGCGCCAAGCCTGGGTCAATAACGTAGGCGATACCTGGCACTGTAATCGATGTTTCAGCAACGTTTGTCGCCAAAACAACCTTACGCTTATGCGCCGGTTTAAATACCTTGTTCTGTTCTGCCACGCTTAAGCGTGAATAAAGAGGGAGAACCTCAACCGGGTGTTGAGCTTTTCTTAGAGCATCTGCGGCATCTCGAATTTCTCGCTCGCCCGCGCAAAAAACCAGGATGTCACCACTGGCCTTGTATTCACCTTTGGCTTCTGCGCGAATAACTTTGCCAACGGTTTCGCTGATAAGCTCTGCGAGGTTCGGCGCTTTTTCGGTGGGCTCTTGGTAAATGGTCTTAACCGGATAAGTTCTACCTGAGACTTCTATGATTGGCGCGGCCTTGCCTCGGAGCGTGAAATGCTTTGAAAACTTCTCAAGGTCAATCGTTGCGGATGTAATGATAACTTTGAGATCAGGCCGCTCTTTACACAACGGTCTTAACAACCCCAGTAAGAAGTCGATATTCAAGCTACGCTCATGCGCTTCATCAATGATGATCACATCGTACTTTCTGAGTAGACGATCATGCTGAAACTCAACAAGCAGCACGCCATCAGTCATAAGCTTTATGCGTGTGTTTTTACTAGAATGATCGTTAAAGCGAACCTGATAGCCAACGCCCTCGCCAAGTGGCGTTTTAAGCTCAGAAGCAATTCGGTCGGCCACCGTGCGCGCCGCAATACGACGAGGCTGGGTATGCCCAATCAGGCCCGTTTCACCGTAACCTAGAGACAAACAAATTTTAGGTAATTGAGTGGTTTTGCCCGAGCCCGTTTCGCCAGCGAGAATCACAACCTGATTGTCGCGAATGGTTTTAGCGATCTCTTTATAACGCTGGCTGATCGGCAAGCTCTCTGGAAAGCTAATTGGGCTCGCCCAAGGTTCGCGTTTAACGGCTTTGTGCTTACCAGTTTTGTTGTTTTTTATGTCTGGTCGCATTAGATAAGGCAGAGCCGTTTGTGGAAAAGTCAGAGTATAAAACTATTTGTTAATGAGGTGTAAACACGGCTCGAAACATCGCTAGGATTACATTATACTCTCACTCGTTAAAGACATGCGTCCGTAGCTCAGCTGGATAGAGTAGTTGGCTTCGAACCAATTGGTCGGGGGTTCGAATCCCTCCGGGCGCGCCATTTTAACCAATGAATTGTTGGCTTTATTTATAGAGAATAGGGATGTTTTCAGTCTTTAATAGACATCCGTAGAGAACAAACAATAATTATTTTCGGAGTCTTGTATGAAGCAGGTATATCTTTCTTTTCTCGCGCTAATCATGAGCGTAACTTTCTCAAATGTTGCAACTGCGCAGTTTGAATCAAACCCTTTGTCGCAAGCAGTTGATAATACTCGAGTCGAGTTTGTTACTGAGAGCCCAGCGTTTTTTCGTCAGACTAATGTGTTTTCGAGAGGCGGCGATGCGGCTCAAGCTGGCGCTATACCCAATGATGGCGTCACTGTAATGGCCGTTGAAGTTCAAGGTCCTACGACTGTCTCATTTGATTGGAGGGTATCCAGCGAGTTAGACTTTGATTTTCTCGCCATCGTTGTTCTCGATCAAAACTTCGAGCCAACGTCGATAGTTGAGGCCATTTCTGGCGAGACAGGTTTTGAAAGAATGACTGTACAAATTCCAGCAGGACGATTTTTTCCTACTTGGGGTTATATTAAAGACGGCTCGATATCTAATGGTCTGGACACCGGATGGATTGATAATGTTGTAATCGGCAACGTAAGCCCATCTGCTCCCGAAATATCGCAGATACCCAACAACGTCTTCCTCCCTGCAGTTATTAATATACTACTTTCAGAAGATTAGTGTAACTCGGAGTTAGGCAGTTACGAATCAAGATAGTGGTTTAGGAAACCTAAAATACAGGCCAGTTTTAGACAGGCTCACTGACCCATATCTCTTAGGTTAATTCACCTTATGCAATGCCCTACCATCTACTGATAGCGCAGCTTCATGCATTGCTTCAGAGAGAGTAGGGTGGCCATGTATGGTTCTGGCAATGTCTTCCGTTGAGGCTGAATATTCCATCGCGAGTACGGCTTCTGAAATTAACTCCGATGCATTAGGGCCCAAAATATGCACGCCTAGAATGCGGTCGGTTTCAGCGTCAGCAATCATTTTTACGCGGCCGCCTTTTTCATTCATGGCGAGTGACCGTCCATTAGCTGCAAAAGGGAAAAAGCCAGTTTTATAATTGATGCCTTGTTCTTTGGCTTGTTCTTCGTTGATACCGACCCATGCGATCTCTGGGTGCGTGTAAATAACCCATGGGATGTTGTCGTGATTCATATGTGGCTTTTGGCCCGCGATAATCTCAGCGACAAATACACCTTCTTCAGACCCTTTGTGCGCGAGCATTGGGCCCTTGACAGCGTCACCAATCGCATAGACGCCAGGGATGTTGGTTTCGCAACGATCATTTACGTCTACACGTCCGCGATCATCCAGTTTTAAGCCAACTTCATCGGCAGCGATGTTTTGCGTGCTGGCTTTGCGGCCAACAGCAACAATTAACTTATCAAAGGTTTCAGTATGTTCTTCGCCTTTAAGCGTATAGGTCACCTTAACGCTCTTTTTAGCTGTTTTGGTTGCCGTGACCATTGCGCCTAGTTTGATGTCTAAACCTTGGCCTTTGGTGAAAGTGCGCTGTGCTTCACGCGATAATTGCTTATCGACGGGTGCTAAAAAGGTGTCCATGGCTTCAAGTATAGTCACATCAGACCCTAAGCGGTTCCAAACGCTGCCAAGCTCTAAGCCGATAACACCTGCGCCGATAACACCGAGTTTTTTTGGCACTGCATTGATATCAAGCGCGCCAGCATTATCGAGAATGATTTCATTGTCGACTTTGGCAACGGGTATATCAATTGGCTCAGAACCGACCGCTAAAATGACCTTGTCAGCGCTGTAGGTTTGCGACTTACCGTCAAGGGTCACCTCAACTTGCTTGTCGGCTAACAGCTTACCATGACCATGAAGTGAGGTGATCTTATTGGCCTTAAACAAGCCAGCGATGCCTTTGGTTAGATTGCCAACGATGTCGTCTTTACGTGCAATCATCTTCGGTACATCAACTGACACTTTGCCAACTGAAATGCCGTGATTTTCAAAGTCGTGCGACGCTTGCTCTACTTTCTCAGATGAGTCTAGAAGGGCTTTCGATGGGATACAGCCGACATTTAAGCAGGTGCCGCCTAGTGATGGCTTGCCATCGGCGTCTTGCCATTTATCTACACAGGCGGTGTTAAAGCCGAGTTGTGCACAACGAATTGCGGCGACGTAGCCCGCTGGGCCTGCACCTACGACGATCACGTCGAATTTTTCAGACATCTTATTTCTCTATTTAAGTTTGTCGTTAATATAAAATCTAAATTACATGCAGAGCTCGTTAGAGCTCCAATAAAAGCCGTGCAGGGTCTTCTAGGCACTCTTTAATGGTGCGCAAGAAAAGTACCGACTCAGAACCATCAATAATTCGATGATCGTAAGTAAGTGCTAAATACATCATTGGCCTAATGACCACCTCACCGTTTTCGGCGATTGGGCGATCTTCGATGCGGTGCATGCCTAGGATTGCGCTTTGCGGAGGATTAACGATTGGAGTCGACATCATTGATCCAAAGGTACCACCGTTCGAGATCGTGAAAGTACCGCCAACAAGGTCTTCCATTGTTAGCTTTCCGTCTTTGGCTTTCTTGCCGTATTCGCCGATGGTTTTCTCTACGCCGGCGAAACTCAATTGGTCAACGTCTCGCAATACTGGCACAACTAGGCCACGCGGAGAAGAGGCCGCAATACCAACGTCATAGTAGTCATGATAAACGATGTCATTGCCATCAATCGATGCGTTAACCGCTGGGAAACGACGCAGTGCTTCTACCGCAGCTTTGACAAAGAAAGACATAAAGCCAAGGCGGGTGCCATGCTTTTTCTCAAATAACTCTTTGTACTCCTTACGCAGGTCCATAACCGCTTGCATGTTAACGTCGTTAAACGTGGTCAACATTGCTTGGGTGTCTTGTGCTTCTTTTAAGCGTCGAGCAATGGTCGAACGAAGTCGAGTCATTGGCACTCGGCGTTCATTGCGTTCGCCAGCTTGCGGCGTTTTCACTTCAGCTTCGCCAGATGCAGCGCTGGCAGGTTTTGCTTTAAGTGCATTCTGAACATCTTCTTTCAATAGACGGCCATTTTTACCCGTGCCTTTAATACTGCTAGCTTCAAGGTTATTCTCAGCTAACATTTTGCGTACCGCAGGGCTTAGTTTGTCGGCATCGTCAGCATTCGCAGCTTGAGGCTCTTCGGCAACTGCCGCAGGCTTTTCTTCGCTTGAAGGCTCAGGTGCTGAAGCTGAAGCGGTTGCTCCTTCTTCGATGATCGCGATAACCTCTTGTTCGCCGACGGTTGCACCTTCTTCAGCGCGAATCTCTTTGATGACGCCATCTACGGTTGCAGGTACTTCTAAAACCACCTTCTCGGTTTCGATATCCACCAAGTTTTCATCGATGCTGACGGCATCGCCAACTTGCTTGTGCCAAGTGGCGACAATCGCATCGGCGACTGATTCTGGAAGAACGGGAACTTTTACTTCAACTGACATATTGGTTGCTCCTGCATATGGTTAGTGTGCAGCTTTATTGTAATTAAATTATTTCTGACGAGATCGTTCTATTGCGAACGCTCCCTAGTTAAAGGTTTCTACGTTTTGGGTATCACTTTCATCAAGTGGCGACAGCGCCGCGGTAACCAAGGTAGCTTGCTGCTCGCGATGCACAGCTAGATAGCCAGCAGCGGGCGACGCTGATGCGTCTCTGCCAGCATAAAGGAGCGTGTGTTCCTCTTCGATGCAGGCTTTAAAGTGGTGCATGATTTGGTACCAAGCGCCCTGGTTCTTGGGCTCCTCTTGACACCATACCACTTCATTGGCGTTCGGATAGCGTTTGAGCTCCTTGACCACAGAGTCGCGTGGGAACGGGTACAGCTGTTCAACACGGCAGATTGCGATGTCCTTAATATTCTCTTCGCGGCGCTGCTCAAGCAGGTCGAAGTAAACCTTACCAGTACAGAAGACCACACGTTTCACGTTTTTATTGGTGAGCTTATCAAGCTCAGGAATCACCGTTTGGAACTCTCCGCTGTGTAAATCTTCAAGTGAAGACGTTGATAATTTATGACGCAATAAGCTTTTCGGCGTCATAACAATCAATGGCTTACGATAGGGTCTTAACATCTGACGTCGAATCATGTGGAACATTTGCGCCGGCGTACTTGGGTAACAAACCTGCATATTGTGTTGAGCACACAATTGCAAATAGCGCTCTAAACGTGCTGATGAATGTTCTGGGCCTTGGCCTTCGTAACCGTGTGGCAAGAACATCGTTAAGCCGCTTAAGCGACCCCATTTAGCCTCACCACTTGAAATGAATTGGTCGAGTACAACTTGAGCACCATTAGCGAAATCACCAAATTGGGCTTCCCAAATGACCATCGTTTTTGGGTCTGAACAGGCATAGCCGTATTCAAATGCAAGTACCGCTTCTTCTGAGAGTAAGGAGTTGATCACCTTAAACTCAGGCTGCTTATCTTTGATGTTGCGCAGCGGGATATGCACGTTGCGGTCATTGACGTTATGCAAAACCGCGTGGCGATGGAAAAAGGTACCTCGACCACAATCTTGACCTGAGATACGAACTGAGAAGTTCTCGTCGAGTAGGGTTGCGTAGGCTAAATTTTCAGCCATACCCCAATCAAGTGCGAGTTCGCCGTCTTTCATTTTTTCACGGTCTTGCAGGATCTTCTTGGTACGAGCATGCAGTTCGAAACCTTCAGGGATATCAACCAGGCGCTCAGCTAATAGGTCTAGACGCTTAGCGTTGAAGCTGGTTTTAGTCTTGTGATCCCATTTTATATTGTAGTAAGGCGACCAATCGATTGTATGATCGCCTTGCTGGGCTTCAACGAATTCGGGCACTACGCGTTCACCGGCTACCATTGCAGCACGATAATCGGCGTTCATTTTCTTTTCGTCATCGGCGGTAATCACACCGTCGTCAATCAAACTTTGTGCATATAAACGGCGAGTAGTCGGCAGAGCTTTGATGTTCTTATACATCACTGGTTGTGTTACCGACGGCTCATCCGATTCGTTATGGCCGTGGCGGCGATAGCAAACTAGGTCGATCACTACGTCTTTACGAAATTTTTGGCGGAACTCCAAGGCTAGCTTGGTTGCGAAAACCACAGCCTCGGGGTTATCACCATTTACATGGAAGATTGGCGCCTCGATCATTTTAGCGATTTCGGTGCAATAAGGTGTTGAGCGAGTATCGTCGGGGTGGCTTGTAGTGAAACCAATTTGATTATTAATCACAATGTGCATTGTGCCGCCGGTGTGATAACCGCGACAGCCCGACATTTGGAAGGTTTCCATTACCACGCCTTGGCCAGCAAATGCCGCGTCACCGTGAATTGAAATTGGTAGAACCGTACTTCCCATGTCATCGTCGCGTCGATCTTGACGAGCGCGCACAGAGCCTTCAACAACTGGGCTAACGATTTCAAGATGAGATGGGTTGAACGCCAGCGATAAGTGAACCGTACCGCCTTTAGTTTGAATGTCTGATGAGAAACCTTGGTGATACTTAACGTCACCACTGGCTGCGAGCTCATTAACATCGTGTTTGCCTTCGAACTCAGAGAACAGATTTTTAGGCATTTTGCCTAGTGTATTCACGAGCACGTTCAAACGTCCACGATGAGCCATACCGATAACAAATTCTTTTATGCCGTCGCTACCGCCTTCTTGAATAATGTGGTCGAGCATCGGAATCAAGCTTTCTCCGCCCTCAAGTGAGAAGCGTTTTTGACCAACGTACTTATTATGTAAATAGCGCTCCATGCCTTCACCGGCGGTAACACGGTTTAAAATGTGTTTCCGTTGCTCATTGCTAAATGGTTGATGCCCGATGGGTTGTTCGATTTTTGTGCGTAACCAGCGGCGTTGTTCGGCGCTAGCCATGTGGCCATATTCATAACCGATTGGACCACAGTAATTATATTTTAAGATCGCAACGATATCTCGCAGCGGTAAGCGATCTGGTGCGCGTAATGGCCCAGTGTCGAAGACAGTATCAAGGTCGACATCAGAAAGGCCATGGTATTCAAGTTCCAATTCACTTGCATCTTGAAGCTCCATTTCGTTGATCGGGTCAATGGTTGCGCGTTTGTGGCCCATCGCTCTATAGGTGCTAATCAATCGCGATACCGAGCCTTGTTTGGTAGCCGCCACGGCATCTAGGCCTGCGCCTGATGACGATGCTGCGCTAGTGGTGCTCGCTGATGAAGTAGCTAAGCCGCTAAAGTACTGTTGCCACTCAGAAGGAACTGAATTTGGATCTTCTTGATATTGCTCATAAACATCTTCTAAGAAAGCAATGTTTTGGCCGTTCAGCATGCTGAGCGGGTCGACGGATGACGTGAAGTTTTTCGACATTATTGGTAGTTGCGAGTTCGCGTTTAATTAGGCCAATGACACGGAATGGGATGATACCCAAAACTTGTTTAACTAGGGAGTATTAAAACAAGATTTTCCTATAGTTAATCCAGTTTTTTTAAGTTGCAAGACAATTTGCTCAAATATAGGTCAGCTTAAACAAATATGCCACTTTAAAGTGCACGCGACGTTGGTATTTTTATCGGCTGGGTAACAAGCAGATGGTGCTGCTAATGTTTACGTAGTGCCGTTGGTAGTGTTGTTGGTAGTGCCGTTGAATGGACAATACACTCGTGCAGATTCAGGCATAAAAAAAGCGACTCAATTGAGTCGCTTTCTTAGGGTGAAGACTAAGGCTAATTTTTATAGCGACAATCTTCAACTACACTCGGTAGTTATCTGGTACGTGACGCTCGCCAGAGCCTTGATAGTTTTGACGTGGGCGAGTAATGCGGAACTCTGGGTCGTTCATTAACTCCATCCATTGAGCTAACCAGCCCGCTGTACGTGGAATTGCAAACAATACCGTAAACGCTTCCATTGGGAAGCCCATCGCTTCGTAAATCAAGCCAGAGTAGAAATCTACATTCGGATAAAGGTTACGTTTTACGAAGTACTCATCCTCAAGCGCGATGCGCTCAAGCTCCATAGCAACATCAATCAGTGGGTTGCGACCCGTAACTTCAAATACCTCATCTGCGATTTGCTTAACAATGCGAGCGCGAGGATCGTAGTTTTTGTATACACGATGACCAAAGCCCATCAAGCGAAGCTCTCCACCTTTACAGCGTTTTACGTAATCAGCAACTTTGTCTTTAGTGCCGATTTCACGAAGCATGTTCAACACGGCTTCGTTAGCACCACCATGTGAAGGGCCGTAAAGAGCCGCTGCCGCACCAGCAACCGACACAAAGGGGTCAGCTTTAGAGCTGGCAATGTTACGCATTGCGCTGGTGGAGCAGTTTTGCTCATGGTCAGCGTGAAGAATAAACAAAACGTCTAGCGCACGTTCAAGAACTGGGTGCGCCTGGTAACGCGGTTCAACCATGCGATACATCATGTTTAAAAAGTTGCCGGTATAGCTCAACTCATTGTCTGGGTAGATGTAAGGCAAGCCCTTGCTGTTGCGGTAAGCGTATGAGGCGATGGTCGGAGTTTTACCGATCAAGCGACAAGCTTGCAACATACGAGACTCATGATTGTCGACTTCTTTAGCATCAGGGTAGAACGTAGACAAAGCCGCAACGGTTGAAATGAATACTCCCATTGGATGTGCGTCGTAATTAAAGCCGCCCATCAAGCGTTTTGTTTTCTCATGCAACATTGTGTGATGTGTGATGCGCTCTTCCCAATCGCTAGATTGCTGAGCGTTGGGTAGCTCACCATTGAATAACAAGTAAACGACATCTAAGAATGTGCTCTTCTCAGCAAGTTGCTCAATAGGGTATCCACGGTAACGTAAAATGCCTTCAGAGCCATGTAGATCAGTGATGCGACTCGTACAGCTGGCTGTATTCAAATAGCCAGGGTCGTAACTCATCATGCCAAAATCGCCTTCGTTCTCTTTAATCTGACGAAGCTGTGCAGCACTAATGTTGCCATCAACAATTTCGATTTCGTATTCTTTTCCGGTTCGGTTGTCTTTAATTGACAGGGTATCTGACATGATTTCCTCAAAAACTTAGTTTATATGCTTGCGACAAAACTTGGCTTGAGAGCCTTGTTTTGGGGGGGCTTGCTAGCTTCATGATTGTTGCATGAAGGTTCAGCATCGCGCAGGCGGTCTAGAATTGCGACGCGTAGTATAGCAAAGTCGTGATAAAAAATTAACAAGCCCTTTGATTGATAACTGAATGATAGCTATCAGGTGCGCGAATATTGTTTATCCAACGCTAAATTGGCCCTTAACAAGGTTCAATTTACGCAGGATTAAACCTGTTTTATTTTACACCAGTATGACCGAAACCGCCGCTGGCTCGATCAGACTCAACAAACTCTTCAACGATCTCGAATTGTGCTTGAACGATTGGCACGATGATCATTTGAGCAATGCGGTCTCCAGCTTGAACTGTGAAGCTACTGTCTGACCGATTCCACAATGATACCATTAATGGGCCTTGGTAGTCGGAGTCAATCAGGCCGGTGAGGTTGCCGAGCACGATACCGTGTTTATGACCTAAGCCTGAACGAGGCAATAGTACCGCGGCTAGGCTTGGGTCTGCCACGTAGATAGACATACCGGTTGAGATCAAGACTGTTTCGCCGGGTTCAATAGTTGTGTCTTGTTCAACGCATGCACGTAAATCCATACCTGCCGATCCGGCTGTCGCGTACTCAGGCATTTCAAACTCGCTACCCAGTCTTGGGTCGAGTATTTTCATTTGTATTTTTGTCTTCATGATTTGTGACTATTTATGCTTAAGGCTCTTGGCTGTTAATGGCTTTTGATTAGCTCATGACTGTTCATTGAAAGCCTTAGATATTTCAGAGATGAGTTGGCGAGCTAATGCGGACTTGTGTTGTCTCGGTAGCTCGATTGCGTTGTCGTTACTTATCAAGGTAATTGCGTTATCAGTCGTGCCAAAACCTGTTTCACTACCGCCAACATGGTTAGCAGCGATTAAATCAAGCTTCTTATGCTCAAGCTTGCCACGCGCATATTCGACTACATCGTTGGTCTCTGCCGCGAAACCAACACAAAATGGAGGTGTATCGCGCGATGCCACGTCTGCCAATATATCCGGATTTTTCACCATGGTTATGGTCATTTGATCGGCGTTTTTTTTGATTTTTTGGTCAGCAGAATCAACCGGGCGATAATCCGCTACTGCGGCGACGCCGATGAATATATCTTGCTGGTCTATCGTGCTCATTACCGCTGAATGCATGTCCAATGCTGAAACAACATCTACAATGTTCGCGCGCTCAGGCTTAGCAATATAGGTTGGACCGCTTACGAGTGTCACTTCTGCGCCTGCTTCTATAGCTGCTTCGGCCAGAGCGTAGCCCATTTTGCCAGAGCTATGATTTGTAATTCCACGGACTGGGTCGAGGGCTTCCCAAGTGGGGCCGGCAGTAATCATAATCCGTTTGCCGGTGAGTTGCGTGTTTTGAAACAGCGAAGCAACGCGCGCAGCAATATCGGCGGGTTGTAACATACGCCCCGGGCCAACTTCACCACAGGCTTGTTCGCCAGCATCAGGCCCCAATATATGCACACCTCTCGATTCTAATGTCGCGATATTCGCTTCTGAGGCGGCGTTTTGCCACATTTGCTGGTTCATAGCGGGTGCTACTGCAATAGGTGCTTCGGTTGCTACACATACAGTGGTGAGCAGTTCATCGGCGTTGCCCTGGCATAGTCGAGCCATTACGTTTGCGGTCGCCGGAGCGATCAGGACTATATCGGCCCAACGAGCTAAATCGATATGACCCATGCCAGATTCACTCTCGGCCGTCATCGCGTAGTTATGGACTGCGTGACCACTGACGGCTTGAAGCGATAGAGGTGCAACAAACTGATCCGCATTTTTGCTTAGAATTATTTGTACTTCAGCACCCAGTTCGGTCAACTTGCGAACAAGGTCTGGTGTTTTATAGGCGGCAATACCCGCGCTAACGCCGAGTAAGACACGTTTATTTGTGAGACTTTTCAATGTGTTAATGCCATTTATGATGGAGTTTGATAATTAGTTGGCTATTTATTAGAACGAGATTATCTCTGATTGCTCACGGGCTTGTCATATTTTTATTTTCGACTATGCTTCTAACTCGTCGAATGAAGGAATTATTCGACACTTGTAGAGTTTTTATTACTCACTAATTAATTTGTTAATCGCAAGGAGCGCATCATGTTTTTTAAGAACGATATTCAACACTTACCCATTAAAGAATGGCCTGAGGCCGAACGACCCAGAGAAAAGCTGCTTGACAATGGACCGGAGTCATTGGGTGACGCCGAACTTTTGGCTATTTTTATTCGCACGGGTCTTCCGGGCAAAACGGCTCTCGATTTAGCACGTGATGCTTTGCTTGAAACCGGTGGATTGCGGGCGCTACTAAATTTGTCGCATAGCCAGCTGTGCGAGCTCAAAGGTATTGGGACCGCCAAATTTGTGCAGTTTCAAGCCGGCCTAGAATTGGGACGTCGTTATTTGATGGAGAAAATGGAGAAGGGTGATGCAATCTCAAGCCCGCAAGTCAGTCGTGATTACCTAACTCTGCAGTTACGCGATAAACAATATGAATCGTTTTTTGCCATGTTTTTGGATAGTAAGCATCGCGTTATCCATCATCAAGAATTATTCAGAGGAACAATCGATAGTGCAACGGTGCCAGTACGCGAGGTGGTAAAAGAAGCGCTTAAACATAATGCTGCGGCGATGATTGTGGCTCACAATCATCCGAGTGGTGTTGCTGAACCTAGCTTGGCTGATAAATCACTAACCGAAACACTTCATTTGGCGTTGGCGATGGTTGGCGTGAAACTACTCGATCATTTTGTTATTGGTGATTCTGAGGTGGTTTCATTTGCCGAAATGGGCGCCTTGACATGAAATATGGCCCTCTTTGAGTACTTTTTCGTGGTGAATTGTTAAAAGCCATAAAAGGCGATGAAATAAGCGCTAAAAATGTGAGAATCAGTTTTATTTTCAACGGCTTTCTGGTATAAATCGCCCCCTAGAAACGAATGACGGCCTACAACAGGCTCTCATTCTTGAAAAAACAAACACTTAGCCTGATTGTAAAAAGCTGCTGCTTGTATTTTGAGATAGCGATCAACGTGTTCTCTTAGGTAGAAGTTTAAAGTTGCTTTAGTTGTCAGGCTAAGATCAACAGCATTATTATTTAAAAGGTTAGAACAATGTCTAGAGTATGTCAGGTGACTGGTAAAGGTACGACGTTTGGTAACAATGTATCGCACGCGAAAAATCGCACGCGCCGCACTTTCCTGCCAAACCTACACTACCGTAAATTTTGGGTAGAAAGCGAAAGCCGTTGGGTTCGTCTACGTGTATCTTCGAAAGGTATCCGTATTATCGACAAAAAAGGTATCGACACTGTATTAAAAGACTTGCGCGCTTCAGGCGTTAAAGTATAAGGCTGAGGTAAGCAATCATGAGAGATAAAATCAAATTGGTTTCAACAGCCAAAACTGGTCACTACTACACTACGACTAAGAACAAACGTACTATGACTGAGAAAATGGTTATCAAAAAGTACGATCCAGTTATTCGTAAGCACGTTGATTACAAAGAAGCGAAAATCAAATAGATTTCGCTTTTTAAGTAGTCGTAAAAAAACCAGCCTAGTGCTGGTTTTTTTGTGTCTAGACTATTTTAAGGCTCTTTGAACCTAAACTCATTAAGGTCTATTTAGACAATCGTTTCTCAATTTCGGCAATATACTTTTGCAAGGTCTCGTGCGCGTATACATCAGCCTTTGGCCGTTCTTTGCGGGGTGGCGCTAGCTTGGCTTTCTCGAAGTAGGTTTTTGCTTCTGTGTATTTTTTTTCAGCGAATAAGTACTCACCATAAGTGAAGTTTGCGTCCATACCATTGGGGGATAATTGCAACGCTGTTTGGTAGTTTTTCAGAGCCTTCTTTTTATCACCAAACCCAATCGGCCAGCCTGGTACTTGATAATAGATAGTGCCTAACACTGAGTGGGCTGAAGCGCCATAGAGTGACGGATCTATCTCAGTCGATTTTTCTAAGTATTTACGCGCGGCTTTGGCATATTTCAGAGCGCCAACACCGCCCGTGTAGCCGGCATATTGAGCGTTATAGAAACCTGCCATCATCTGGAAGCCAGCGTTATCCTCATTTTTCTTAGCAAGGTCTTCGGCGTGAGGGAGTAATATTTTTAGGCGTTCAATGCGGCCTTTTTTATCTTTTAAGTCAAAGTTAACAACATCAAGCTCGGTGCGCATCTCCGTAACCGTATTCGGTAAGACGAAGTCTTCACTATTCGCTGAAGCATGAAGAGCAGTACAAGAAGCTAGCAGTAAAAATACTAACTGATAAAGTGTGCGGAATTTCGTTTCCATCTTTTCCCTCAAAGCTATATTAATAGTGGTAAGCGCAAAACTTTAATAAGCGAGTGATGGTAGCTTTGATTAAATGGTGACATGGCGTTGATGTCAAAAAGTTAAGGCGAGCAAAAGAGGCTTGTTTGCTCGTCAACCCACTTCTCAGTTTTAGCTCTCGGCCGCCTCTTGTTGTAACTTTTTTCGAACATTCATTAGTACTTTGCCGTAATGGTTATCGCCGCGGTGATCACGTCCACAACCCCAGTAGTAATCAAATTGACTGTTCTCTACTAAGTCTTGTTCTAACGTCTCAAGTAGCCTAGTAGCGACGGTCGGGTATGTTTTTGCCTTAGTATAAAAAGCTCGCGTCATTAGGGTAGTCCTAACTTTTTTAAAGTCGGCACGCTTGCGTTTAAATCTAGCTTGGCCAAGTTTTCGCGCTTGCTCAGGGCTGTCGGCATTTAGTATCTTGTTTCTATAAGTTTGATTCTCAAACTTCATGGCTTGGTAGTAGTGTTCCACCGTTGGCCATGTTTGCCCATCTAGTTCAAATGAATGCAAGGAGGTTCGTGACATCAGCTCGGCGGCGTCGTCCATCGAAAAATAGAGTGCGTTTTTATAATCGGGAAATAGTGACATCGATAGTCTAACGAGAGTTGAGTTGTAAAGACGGCAGCAGTTAACTGCGTGGTATTAATGGTTTAGCGATGAGCGAGTCGATCGCCCATTGTATGTGTTCGCTAACCATGTCGTTTGATCTTGACTGCTTCGACTTTAGTAGCTGAAGAAGCTGGTCGCGCTCAGCGATTGAGGAGGGGCAAATATTTCCCAGCGCTATGGCGACATTGCGTTGCCATGATTGATAACCAATTCGGCGAATGGCACTGCCTTCGGTATGCTTTAAGAATTCATCTTCGCTCCAATTGAACAGATCGATGAGCTTTTGGTCGGTCAGTTGTTCTCTGGGGCTAAAATCCTGTTCTTTGCTCGTTTGCGCGAATTTATTCCAAGGGCACACGAATTGGCAATCGTCACAGCCGTAAATACGATTCCCGAGTTTTGCGCGCAGCTCCAAAGGAATTGGGCCTTTTAACTCTATGGTCAAATAGGAAATGCATAGCCGAGCATCAACTTGGTATGGGCCGACGATTGCCTGTGTTGGGCACACGTCAATGCATTTTCTACAGCTGCCGCAATGGTTTGTTGCGGGCTCATCGGTTGGCAGTGGTAGGTCGATATAAATTTCACCAAGAAAGAACCACGACCCCGTTTTAGAGTCTAAAAGGTTTGAGTGCTTGCCTATCCAGCCGAGGCCTGCTTTTTCGGCAAGTGCTTTCTCCATAACAGGTGCGCTATCGGTAAATACGCGATAGCCGAGTTGACCGACATTTTGTTCGACCTTTTGTGCTAATTTCTTCAAACGTGAGCGCAAAACTTTATGATAGTCACGACCGAGAGCGTAGCGAGAGATGTATCCAGTGCCTTGTTTTTCTAAAACGCCTTCTGCCTCTTTTATATCGGCAGGCGCATAGTCCATACGTACTGAAATTACCCGCTCGGTGCCTTCCACAAGCAGGTTCGGTCGAGTACGTTTTACACCATGTTTATGCATGTAGTCCATGTCTCCATGCATACCTTTGTCGAGCCAATTTTGAAGATGACCCTCGTGCTCGCCAATATTGCCATCGCTAATACCAACGTGATCAAACCCGAGCTCCTTACCCCAAAGCTTTATTTGTTTGGCGAGCTGTTGTCGCTGACTTTGGTCGAGAGGGTGCTTTTCGCTCAGACTGAGTTCTCTAGCGTTTATGTTGTGTTGCTCGCCTGTCATAATAGCCATATTCTAACGTAAACCGTCTAAACCATAGCCAATCATTGTGATTAATTCGACTTCCAGCCTTGATGAGCGCCAATTTAACTTTGAATCCAATAGTCTTGAACAAACCTGTGAAGTTGGTTCTAAAATCGCGTTGATGTTGAACTTCCCTAGTTGTGTTTATTTAATTGGTGACTTGGGTGCTGGGAAAACGAGTCTAGTGAAGTCAATTATTAACTCATTAGGTTATGTTGGTGATGTTACCAGCCCGACTTACAATTTGATTCAGGAGTATCAAGTGGAGCAGGGTACAGTCTATCACATGGACCTATATCGGCTTGAAGATCCGGGTGAGTTGGAATTCTTAGGTTTAGAGGACCTGTGGGCAAATCACAGCCTGTTTCTGATCGAGTGGCCCGAAAAGGGTGAGGGACTCTTGCAACCTGCAAATATTGAGATAAGACTGAATAAAATATTCGATTCTGCACCAAATCATCGAAATATTGTTTTGCAACACATCTAGTCGAGAAAACCTTCAGCTATATCGGTTTAGCTTTACATTGTGTAACAGTGTTATACCTGATTTTTAGATAGACTGTATTTGTGTCTATAGGAAATTTCCGTTTTGTGTGATCGGACTTGTTTCTAGGCCAAGACAAAAGACTTACCCTCTTTTGAGTTGCATTTTATTTGGTGCAACATGACTCGTAAACCGGGCTGGTATATTCCTCCTCCTAACATCCCCATTTTGCCGGCTCGGTTTTTTTATCGCCCAAGCCCTCTAGCTCCTATAAAGTACAAACTTAGTCAGACTGCTGTTGTAGCTGTTAAGGTGCGTTAGTTCTCCTTTGTGTTAGTAAAACTTTGATGGTTCTCAGACCTGTCTTTCCGAAAGGTCTTTTGAAGAGAATCGAGCTCGAGAAAGTCAAGAAATAGTTCAAATTCCGTAAGAGTTTTCTGCGGTAATATGGAGGAAAACCGCAGAAAAGTTAATTATAAGACTTATATAAGACAGGTGATGTTTATTTCACATTTGTGGCGTATTTCTGACATTATTTGACATAATGTGGAGAAAAGATGTGAGAATATCTCGTTCGTCGACAGGTCGGTATGGTTAGCGATTTGTCGACAACCGAAGACTTACCCTCTTTGGGTTAGGAGAATTGACCTAAATTCCCTGACACTCCTTGAGTCAAGCCAGCACCCCCATCCCCCTTAGCTGTCTTGGCTCTCTCTTCGAGTGCTCTCCATTTTTGTTAAGCAATGTATTAAGTTCTTAAAATTACACTCGCTTGGTTTTTATTCGGGCGTTTTTATTCCTCGATCCTAACTTTTTTCTCAAAATTTCCTTTCTTAACGCTCTGTATATTTTCTCGCACTGGCCACTAAAAACTGTTGTAATTACTGAATAAGATAATAGTGAGATATCTCCTTAAAATACCTCTTAAATCGTTCTAAGTTGATTAACTCATCACACCAAAACACTCGAGTCATTGAATAATTCAAGGCTAACTAGCCACTTAGCAAAAAATCGCATATTTTTTTTGCTGCTAGCGTTATCGCTGGCAATTGCCTGCTTATGCACAACTAAATCGGTATTGGCGCAAGCCGAGAGTTCAACCTCTGCGGTAGATAACAAAATTGAAAGCATTCGCTTATGGCACTCGCGGGAAAAAACTCGCGTTGTTCTCGATGTGTCGGAGAATATTCAACACACAATGTTCAGTCTGAAGAACCCTGATCGCTTGGTTGTTGATATTGAGAACGCGGCCTTACAAACGAAGCTTCCAAATATTGAAGCGAGTAACTCGCACATCGTAAATTTACGTTCTGGTATTCCTCAAAAAAATGTACTTCGATTGGTATTAGAGTTATCTAAGCCTATGCAGGCGAATGCTTTTGTATTAACGCCGAACGAGTTGTACGGCTATCGCTTAGTTATTGATTTGATCGATCAGCAAGCAACCAGTTCGCAGGCAAACACGAACTCCGATGGGATGCCCGAGGCAACAACAACGGCAGACACAGCGCCGCAAACACCACAAATAATACTTGAGGCGCCAAAACAAGCAAGAAAGCTAACTATCGCGATTGACGCTGGGCACGGAGGTGAAGACCCTGGTGCATTGGGTCATCGAGGTAGTCGTGAAAAAGAGATTACGCTTACGATTTCGAAGCATTTAAAAAAGATCTTAGATAACGACCCGCGAATGCAGGCCTTTTTAGTTCGAGAGGGTGACTATTATGTAGACCTTTCGCGCAGGCGCACTCTGGCCCGTGAGAGAAATGCCGATATCTTTATTTCCATTCATGCTGATGCCTTTGATAAAAAAAGCGCGAACGGTCTGTCGGTGTTCGCTTTATCTCAACGTGGTGCCACAAGTGCCATGGCCAGAGCACTGGCTAAAAAGCAGAATGCGGCCGACTTGATAGGTGGAGTGAGCCTCGCAGACAAAGACCAAGTTTTGGCTCAAGTTTTGGTGGACTTGTCGATGACAAACACTATTAGTGAGAGCGTGAACTTGGGCGGCAGAGTTCTTAAAGAATTATCGAATGTAGGCAGGCTTCATTCTAAGCGAGTTGAGCAAGCCTCGTTTGCGGTACTTAAATCACCCGATATACCGTCAATCTTGGTTGAGACAGGTTTCATTACTAACTTAAATGAGGAAAAACGGCTTCGAACGACTAAGTATCAAAAGAAAATTGCTCGCGCGATCCATACCGCATTGGGCGACTACTTTGAGCAAACACCTTATTATTCGCAAGCAAGCTATTCGTCGCCAAAGCTTGCTGGAGCAAATAACAGCAGCGCAAACGCTAGGCCTAGAACTCACACAGTAAAACGCGGTGACTCACTCTCAAGCATTGCGTTAACATACTCGATGACCGTTAAAGAGCTTAAAAAAATCAACAAGTTAAAGAGCAATGTTGCCGTTTTAGGGCGTAAATTGAAGGTGTCGGCCAGTAGCTCAACGCCATCTAGACAAGCTAATAACTCAATCCATGTTGTTAGGCGTGGAGATTCTTTATCTAAAATTTCAGCGCGTTATAATGTCACTATTCAAGCGATTAAACGAGAAAATGGCTTGTCTAAAGATGCTGTCTATTTAGGGCAACGTTTGACGATACCTAGTGGCGGTTCAAATAAAGCTAAGTCTGTGCTGGTGACGCATAAAGTTAAACGAGGCGATACCTTGTCTGAAATTGCCGAGCAGTATGGCGTGTCAATCAATGCGATAATGCGTGAAAACAAAATGCGCACGCGCACTGTAATGCTGGGGCAAACCTTAAAGATTCCTCGATAAACTATTCACTTTAGAAGTTCAATTAATGACCGATACCAGCTCAAGCCCTAAGCAACGTATATATGCTCTCGACCCGCGCTTAATCAATCAGATAGCCGCTGGAGAGATCATCGAACGTCCTGCGTCGATGCTCAAGGAGCTTATCGAGAACGCGCTTGACGCTGGCGCAACTAGTATTGATATCGAAGTAGAAAACGCTGGTGTAAAACGTCTTAAGATTACTGATAACGGACACGGTATTTTAAAGACAGATTTGTCCATGGCACTGTCTCGGCACGCGACGAGTAAAATCGAAAATCTTACCGACCTTGAACAAATTGCGACCCTAGGATTTCGTGGAGAGGCGTTGCCAAGTATCGCTTCGGTAACCCGTATGACCATCAAGTCGCGTGAGATGAATTCGGATCAGGCATGGATGGTTTCCAGTGACGGCAACAATATTACCACTGAGCCGCAGCCGGTAGCGCATCCTGTTGGCACATCTATTGAAACCCGTGACCTATTTTATAACACGCCAGCGCGTCGTAAGTTTCTTCGTACTGACAACACTGAATTTAAGCACCTAGATCAAGTTGTTCGTAAAATGGCGTTGTCGCGCTTTGATGTAGCGTTTAAATTGCAACACAATGGCCGTGTGGTTTTGCATCTGCCAAGTGTGCCTGCCGATGATGCAAGGCGCTTGAAAATGGTCTGTGGTGATAACGTCCCCGAAAACAGCCTATACTTTGATGAGCAACGCGATGACATGCGAATTTCGGGCTGGGCAGGCTTGCCGAGTTTCTCTAGAAGCCAGGCCGACATGCAGTATTTCTTTTTAAACGGCCGTCTTATTCGCGATAAAACCATTGTGCATGCTGTTCGCCTAGGCTATCAAGATGTTCTATTTCATGGTCGGCATCCGGTGTATGTGCTGTACCTTGAAATGGACCCCGCTGGAGTGGACGTAAACGTTCATCCCACCAAGCATGAAGTGCGCTTTCGAGACAGTCGAAGCGTACACGGTTTTGTTTTTCGTTCTATTCAACGTCACATAGGTGCAAGCGCTGGGGAAGTGGGCAGTCTACAAGTCGATGCCGAGCAGGGCGCCGCGGCGCCTAGGCCAATCAACCCGAATTCACAAGCGGGTGTGCCGAATGGTTTTACGCAAATGAGTGAGCAGTCGCCGATTCGCTACCAAGATAATTCGCAGGTTTCGAGCCGCTATCAAACTGGCGATCGGCTTACTCCAAATCAGGTGCGTGAAGAGATAGGTGGCTATAAAACACTGGCTGAATCGTTGTTTCGAGCTGATGCAAAGTCTCGCCCTGACGCACATAATTCTGACTCGGGGGGCGCTAGCCGTCATTTGAATGTCCCGCTAATTGCAAAAGAACAAAGTGGTGAAGATTCAGTGATACCGCCAATGGGTTACGCCTTGGCGCAGTTAAAAGGCATTTATATCCTCGCTGAAAACGAGCAAGGCTTGGTTCTGGTTGACATGCACGCGGCGCATGAGCGTATTACTTACGAACGACTTAAATCGGCGATGGACGCTTCAGCAATTGCGCAACAACCGTTGCTGGTTCCCGTGACAATTCAGGTTAGCGAAACTGAAATGATGGCTTGGCAACAACAGAACGATTTATTCGCAAAACTGGGCCTTGAAGTAGAGCAACTTGATGAAAAAATTTTAGTGGTGCGCAGTGTGCCTGATGTCTTAGTTAACTCTGATGTTTCGCAATTGGTGCGAGATGTTTTGTCCGACTTAGTCGCGAATGAAAGCAGTAATCGCATTGAAGAGACAATGCATGAAGTCTTGTCGTCAATGGCTTGTCATGGCTCAGTCAGGGCAAATCGATTACTGTCGATCGCTGAAATGAACGCCTTACTTCGAGACATGGAGGCCACTGAACGAAGCGGGCAGTGCAATCATGGCCGACCAACTTGGGTGCAAATGTCAATTTCTCAACTTGATGGCTGGTTTAAACGTGGCCAGTAAAGAATGCTTGGTGCAGCATGAAACTTAAATCAACGCTGCCTCCTGAGCAGATTCCAATACTCTGCTTAATGGGGCCTACTGCGACCGGTAAAACCGATGCGGCTGCCCAGGTTTATGAGCAAATTGACGCGGAGATCATAAGTGTTGATTCATCCCTTGTTTACACTGGCATGGACATCGGCACGGCAAAGCCAAATGTTGAATTTCTCGAACGTTACCCGCACCACCTGGTCGATGTTCGGCATCCAAACGACACCTATTCAGTAGCTGAATTTTTCAATGATTGCAGCTCTCTCGTGCACGATATTACTCAAAGAGGTAAGGTGCCTGTGCTTGCTGGTGGAACGATGTTCTATTTCAATGCGCTTGAACAAGGTCTAACCAACTTGCCCGAAGCGGATGCTGAGTTGCGGTTAGAAATATCCAAAGAGGCCGGCGAGTTAGGCTGGCCGGCTCTACATGCGCGGTTGGCGGTGCTCGATCCACAAAGTGCCGAGCGAATAGATACGATGGACGCTCAGCGTATCCAGCGAGCGCTTGAAATTGTATTGGCCGGTGGAGTGCCCGTTGCTGAGCACAACGCGAATCGAAAGCTCCCGCCGCCGAATCCTTTGATTAAAATTGCTTTGTCGTTCTCCGATCGATCGGTACTGCATGACCGTATTGCGCGTCGCTTCGATATTATGTTGGACGCGGGACTCGAGCAAGAAGTGCGAAGTCTACTCGACAGAGGCGTCGATGCTGATGCGGCATCCATGCGCATGATTGGCTATCGTCAGATGCTCGAGTACTTAGATCATTCAATCGATCTTGATCGAATGAGAGAGAAGGGAATTGTCGCCACAAGGCAGCTCGCTAAGCGGCAGCTTACTTGGTTGCGAAATCAGCAAAATTTAATTTGGTGGGTTGATCATGGTCTCGAATCGAAGCAGTTTCAAACGCTCGTGGGGATGATTCGGCATTTTGTTTGATATATGTGCGTTATTTAATCATCGCCGCCGTTTAAAATAGCCTATAATCTGTAGTGTACTTAGGGGGATTGGCGGTCTTTTGGGTAAGTGTAAGACCGTATCATGAGGCTCGTGGAGCTGAGCTTTATGTACACGAATAAGAGCATTGGCCTGTGACTCGCTATAGCAATTGCAGCAGACCTTGTGCCATTCAAATGAGTGTTATCTGAGGCTTTGTCTTATAAATCTTTTTTGCGGGCGCCAGTCATTGGAATTTCACAACTTGTCTTTATATTATAGTAAAGATCAGAGTTTTATTTGAACGAAACTTAATTGCTTTAATCTTTTAGTGTTTTATTGGGCAATACACTTGAGGGACACCGATTTTAGCGAGGTTTTGCCAATACCTTTTTTGGTCAGAATGTAACTAGTTGTGTTTTTATTAAACTGCTAATTCGTTCGAAAAATGTGAGCTTAGAGTTGAGGTTATTGAGCATTGTACATATGCAATGTAAATAGCGTTCGCTAAGTCTTATAAATGCATACATAGAATTAAAAAGAGAATAAGAAAAAATGGCACAGAATAAAGGAACAGCGCTTCAAGATCCGTTCTTAAATGCGCTTAGAAAGGAACGAATTCCAGTATCAATTTATTTAGTAAACGGCATCAAACTTCAAGGGCAAGTTGAATCATTTGATCAGTTCGTAATTGTACTTCGCAACACCGTAAACCAGATGATTTACAAACACGCAGTCTCTACGGTTGTGCCGTCAAAGGCCGTCCGAATCGATTTCGAAGAAGGCGAATAAGAAAGTTCGTCTCGATCGCTAGCGTTGCAAGCGATCACATTGACCACTTGACAAAACGTCCAGTGCTACATACCAAAAACTGCGCTGACTTTTTCTAGCTGAACCAAAGTGCTCTAATACTAAGCTCTGATTATTGATATCTCAGAGTGGTGCTTGGACGTTGCTGGATTTATTGTATTTACTGCAGCTTTTATTTGTTTAACAATGACCTAATAAGTCACATAGCTTCGCCCCTCAAAAGGGTTTTCCGTAAAAACTATTCAACTCCTTAGGCCGTTCATGTTATGCATGACGGTCTGCTACCTCTACAAGTAAATCGTGTTCGAACTAGCCGAAGCCAAAGAACAACCTAATGCTCTGATCGTATATCAGCGTGATACCTCACAAGAAGATGCAGAAATTCTTGAGGAAATTCAATTGCTTGCTGGGTCAGCTGGTGCTGTTGTTATTGATACCATGACCGCATTTCGACGATCGCCGGATGCTTCTACTTATATCGGCAAAGGCAAGGTCGATGAAGTCAAAGCAATGATCGAAAGTGCCGAGATCGACCTAGTGATATTGAATCACTCTGTTAGCCCAATTCAAGAACGTAACCTCGAGCGAGCCTTGAAGGTGCGGGTGCTAGATCGAACTGGATTGATCTTAGACATTTTTGCGCAACGAGCAACAAGCCACGAAGGGAAGTTGCAAGTTGAGCTGGCTCAACTACAGCATATTTCTACGCGACTGGTACGCGGCTGGACTCATCTGGAGCGTCAGAAGGGTGGTATTGGTTTGCGTGGACCTGGTGAAACTCAGTTAGAAACCGATCGCCGCTTAATCGGTCATCGAATAAAAGCTCTGAATAAGAGACTTGATGTGGTTTCGTCCCAACGTCAGCTGCGTCGCAAGTCACGAGCAAAGGTGCCGGTCCCAACAGTTTCTCTGGTAGGGTATACCAATGCCGGTAAATCCAGCTTGTTTAATACCATTACCAATGCTGAGGTCTACGCTCAGGACCAATTGTTCGCCACACTCGACACTACGATGCGTCGAGTAGAACTCGAAGAGTTTGGTACTAGCATTCTGTCTGATACCGTTGGATTTATTCGTGACCTGCCACATTCATTGGTTCAGGCCTTTCACTCTACGCTCGAAGAGGTCAGTAATGCGCACCTTCTTTTGCACGTTGTTGACGTAGTAAGTCATTACCGTGAACAATGTATTAGCGAAGTAAACAAGGTGCTGAGTGAGATAGATGCCTCTGACATTCCGACCATAATGGTGTTCAATAAGATAGATTTGAATGATTCGTCGCCAAAGTTTAAACGAAACGATAAAGGACTGGTCACCGATGTGTGGCTTTCGGCGCACACAGGCGAGGGAGTGGATTTGTTGCTTGATGCGATTACCGAGCATCTATCGTTATTACACACGCGCTGCCAGCTCACTTTGCCTGCCAGTAATGGTAAGTTAAGAGCTGCTTTGTATCAAAAAAGTGTAATTAAACAGGAGCTTGTCAATGATGATGGCTCATTTAGCCTTACTCTCGAGTTATCTCCGGCGGATTTGGGCTGGTTGAAGAAACAAAATGATATTACCGAAATTAAACAGCTTTAAGCCTTGTATGTAGGCAAGCTAATCACTATAACTTTGCTAAACTACGCAACAATTATCTTAACGTCTTATTATTCCCTTTTGGAGAAATGAAACATGCCTTGGAATGAACCTGGCTCAGGCAATTCTGGAAACCGCGACCCTTGGGGTAACGGTAATAAAAATAAGGGTAGTCAAAACCCTGACCTAGATCAAATAATCGACAATGTCCGCAAACGTTTTGGCGGTGGCGGCGGCAGCAACGGTAAAGGCAATGGTATGTTCTCGCCTTGGTTGCTTATTCTTCTGATAGCTGTGGTTTACTGGCTATTTCAGTCTCTTTATCAGGTTGATGAGGGTAATGAAAGTATAGAATTGCGCTTCGGCAAGTTTAAGCAAACTGTTGGTGCAGGTTTGAATTTCGTAGTCTGGCCGTTGGAAGAGAAGATCGTCATTGATACCCAACAAGTAAGGACTGTTGAGGTCGGCTATCGAAACAATACTCCTGAACTTAAAGAAGCCCTTATGCTTACGCGCGATCAAAACATCGTAGATGTAACCATGGCGGTGCAATATACAATCAAGTCGATAGAAGACTTAGTATTCAATGTTGGTGATATTTTTAACCCCGGTGAGTTGGATCGAGTGGTGCGAAGTGCTACTGAAAGTGCTCTGCGCGAAGTTGTGGGTAGTACAAACATGGATGAGCTACTAACTACCGGTCGCGCGGTAGTGGACACTGAAACCAAAGAGTTACTGCAAAATGTATTAGACCGTTATAAAACCGGCATACAGGTTCAGTCGATCGAGATTCAAGACGCCAAGCCGCCATTGCAAGTGCGTGATGCGTTTGATGACGTTGTACGAGCCGACCAAGATAGAACCAAGTTGACTAACCAAGCTGAAGCTTATGCGAAAAAATTAGTGCCAAATGCGCGTGGTGAAGCAGCTCGTATTCTACAAGAAGCCGAAGCTTACAAAGCTAAGGTTGTCGCTGAAGCCACAGGTGAAGCCGAACGTTTTAATAAGATTTTGGCCGAGTATCAAAAAGCGCCAGCCATTACTAAAACGCGTTTATATATTGAAACTATGGAAGATGTGCTTACAGAAAGCAGTAAAGTGCTGATGGATCAAGATGCCGGTGGCAATAGCTTGATGTATTTGCCAATTGATAAGATTGTTGAGAATAACCAGCGCCGTAATGCGTCATCAGCAACGACTCGACGAGACGATGTGTTGCCTCCGGCTCAATCGCAAAAAGAAACACCTCGCACGACAACAACAACTACGCGCCGGGGAGGTCGATAAATGAAATCTGATAAATTTTTAATGGGCATCGTTATTGCCCTAGTCATCTCGATTGTGGTTTTTGCCAGTACCGTGTTTACAGTTAACGAGTGGGAACGTGGTCTCAAGTTCCAATTTGGTGAGTTCTCGGGTGAGGAATTGCAACCTGGTATCAATTTCAAGATGCCATTTGTGAATACGATTCAAACCTATGATGTTCGCATCCAGACGATGGACCGTTCGCCAGAACGCTTTATCACGGTTAATAAAGAAGAATTGCTAGTCGACAGCTTTGTTAAATGGCGAATTAAAGATCTTCAAACCTATTTTAAATCGGTTAAAACACGAGCTAACGCCGAGAATCGTCTCGAGCAAAAGATTAACAACAGCCTGAAAGCGCAAATTGCTAAGCGTTCAATTGCTGATGTGGTCGCGGGCGATCGAATCGAAATCATGAATGTCGTGCAAGCGGCGATTGTTGAAGAGGCTATCTCAATTGGCGTTGAGGTTGTTGATGTACGTTTAAAACGTGTTGATTTGGCCGATCAGATTCAGTCAAATGTGTATGAGCGTATGCGCTCAGAACGCCAACGTATTGCTAACGAATATCGCGCAGAAGGTAATGAGAAAGCGATTGAAATTAAAGCAAACGCTGATCGTGAAAAGGTTGAGTTGGTCGCTGAAGCCGAGAAAAAAGCGCAGTTAACACGCGGTGATGCAGATGCTTCTGCAACCAAAATCTACGCTGATTCATTTGGTCAAGACGAAGCCTTTTACGAGTTTTATCGAAGCTTGGGCGCTTATAAGAATACGTTCAATTCATCGGGTGATTTAATTATTCTCGACCCGAACTCTGATTTCTTTAAGCACTTTAATTCAACAACCAAATAAGGTTGAGCTTGAATTATAAAAAGCCTCTGCGTCGAAGCAGGGGCTTTTTTATGTTTGTCTTGTTGATAAGTCGAGACTGTCTTGATTGGCTTGCGAGATTTTCACTATCAGTGCTGTACTAAAAAGCGTCATGACGTATAATCCGCTCGTAATTAACCAGACTCTTTCCAAGAAGGCGATTCGCCATGGTCAATGACGCTAACTGGCTTCTACCAGAAGGTGTTGAAGAAATTCTGCCAGACGAGGCGATTAAGTTGGAGATGCTGCGACGCAGTGTTACTGATGACCTAATCAGCCGTGGTTTTCAATTGGTGATGCCACCAGTGATGGAATTTTTAGATTCTTTGCTAACAGGAACAGGCGAAGAGCTAGATACTCAAACGTATAAGTTTATGGATCAGCATACGCATCGTATGTTGGGCATTCGAGCCGATATCACGCCGCAAATTGCACGCATAGATTCTCATTACTTATCTGATATTGCGATAAATAAGCTCTGTTACGCTGGCACTGTGCTGCGTACACAGCCGTCTCAAATGGGAGGCCAACGTGAGTTGCTACAAATTGGCGCTGAGATATTCGGAATCGAAGATGAAAGCGCTGATATTGAAGTGATCGATGCGATGCTTACAGCACTGCGTTTGAGCAATGCTAAAGATTTAACCTTGAGCTTGGGTCACGTTGGTATTTATCGAGCGCTGATTGAAGAGCAAGGTATACAAGGTCCAATTGAACAAAGCTTACGTGATGTTCTATTGAGAAAATCGACGCCAGATTTACAAGACTTGTCAGCTCAGATTGACATTCAACCTTTTGAGAAATTGTTAGGATTAGCCGGTTCAGTGAAAACCGTTGAAGAGGCTCAAGCTGTATTTGAGTCTAATCAAGCAATCGCCGACTCTTTAGCGCAGCTTAATAATGTGGTCGGCCATTTGAGTGCGGATGCTTATTTAAATCTGCATATAGATTTGGCTGACGTGCTTGGTTACCGCTATCACACGGGTTTGACCTTCAATGCCTTTGTGGCGGGAAGAGGCCGTACAGTAGCGCAAGGCGGCCGCTATGACCGAATTGGCAAACAATTTGGCCGAGCACGACCTGCAACAGGGTTTAGCGCTGATTTAAAAACCTTGGTAAAACTTGGCTAATTAAATCACGTTTTTCAAAGAAATAATTATTAAAACAATTAAAGCGGCTGATTTACGTTAGCCAAGATTAAGCATGAGCAAAAAAGTAATCGTAGTCGGCACTCAATGGGGTGATGAAGGTAAAGGTAAGATAGTAGACTTACTCACCGATACCGCCAATGTTGTGGTGCGTTTTCAGGGTGGTCATAACGCTGGCCATACCTTGGTAATCGAAGGTAAGAAAACAGTCTTACATTTGATTCCGTCTGGCATTTTACGTGAAGGTGTTGAGTGCTTAATTGGTAACGGCGTTGTACTGGCGCCAGATGCCCTGTTTACCGAAGTAGAAGAACTTGAGAAAAACGGTGTCCCGGTAAGTGAGCGTTTGCGTATCAGTGAAGCCTGCCCACTAATTTTGCCGCACCATGTGGCGCTGGATCAAGCTCGTGAAATTAAGCGTGGTAAGGCAGCAATTGGCACCACAGGCCGTGGTATTGGCCCAGCCTATGAAGACAAAGTCGCTCGCCGAGGTATTCGCTTAGGTGATTTGGTTTATGACAATAACTTTGCTGAAAAGTTGGAAGAGGTGATGGAATTCCATAACTTCTCGCTGAAAAACTATTACAAAGTTGATCAAGTGGATTATCAGCAGTGTTTGGATCAAACTCTGAGTTACAAAGAGCGCTTATTACCACTAACCGTCGACGTGACTCAATTGCTGGACGATTATTCTCGAGCTGGTCGCCCTATGATGTTTGAAGGCGCTCAAGGTATGATGCTAGACATCGACCACGGCACTTATCCTTTTGTAACCTCGTCAAACACATCGGCTGGTTCGGCCGCAGCCGGTAGCGGTGTTGGACCAAATGTATTCGATGAAGTGCTCGGCATTGTAAAAGCTTACACCACGCGTGTTGGCGCTGGCCCATTTCCAACTGAGCTCGCTTGCGAAGTAGGTGAGCATTTAGGTGTGAAAGGGCATGAATTTGGTGCCACTACAGGTCGATCTCGTCGTTGTGGCTGGTTCGATGCGGTATTAATGCGCCGTTCTCGCCAAGTTAACGGCTTGTCGTCACTATGTTTAACCAAGTTAGACGTACTAGACGGCCTAGAAGAGTTGAAAATCTGTAACGGTTATCGCTACCAAGGCCAAGAGTTAAGCGTTGCACCAATTGGTGCTGATGCCTTAGCGCAATGTGAACCTGTGTATGAAAGCATGCCGGGTTGGTCTGAAAACACACAAGGAGTGCAGTCTTTGGCAGAGTTGCCACAGGCCGCACAAAATTATATCGCGCGCTTATCTGAATTGGTTGGCGTGCCAATTGATATCGTTTCTACAGGCCCCGATCGGGCAGAGACGATAGTATTGAAAGATCTCTATGGCTAAGCCTCACAGGCAAAACGCGATCGTCGCGTGCTTTCTATAATAAATAGAAGCGCCCGCGGCGTAGTGTTGCGCCTGCGGCTCTACAAAAGAGAAATTAGGAAAAAGAATAAAATTTGAGTAAAAGTAACAAAAATAAGAAACAATCTACACGAAAGCATAAACGGTTAAGTACCGACATTGTTTTAAAATATTTATCGCAGCGCACAGAGCCTGCGAACACCAAGGCCATCGCAGAGACGCTAGGCCGAGTCGGCAAGGAAGGTCGACAAGAAACATTCGAAATCTTAGAAGCGCTACGTGACGACGGCAAAGTATCACAGCTAAGCAAACACCGATGGGCAATGAAACACGCGATTGTCGAACACCGAGGTCGCGTTGTTGGCCACGTTGATGGTCATGGTTATGTGCTCACCGATGAAACCCGCGAGAAGGTGTTCTTGCGATCGCATGAAATGCGTGAGGTGTTGCATAACGACATCGTTAATGTGCGTATCACGGGTCGAGACCGTCGGCAAAAGTTGTTTGGTCAAATCACCGATATTGTTGAAAGAGGTAACCTAAGCATTGTTGGGCGTTACTTTAACGAGAGCAATATTCACTTTGTGGTACCTGATGATCAGCGCATAGGGCAAGATGTGTACGTGCTTCCTGAGCACACAATGAATGCTCAGCACGGTCAGGTTGTGGCGATAACCATTACCAAGCATCCGACCAAGAACTTTCAACCCTTAGGTGAAATTACTGAGGTACTCGGTGACTACATGTCGCCAGGTATGGAAATTGAAATTGCCATTCGTAAACATCAATTGCCGCATGAATGGCCAAGCAGCGTCGAAAGCCAAATAGCTTCATTTGATGAAGAAGTTACTGAAAAAGACTTTGCAGGCCGTAGAGACATTAGAGATCTACCTCTGGTTACTATCGACGGTGAAGATGCTCGTGATTTTGATGATGCGGTATATTGCCAACCCCTGGCAAATGGCCGTAACCGATTGCTTGTTGCGATTGCCGATGTTTCAAGCTATGTCAAAGAGCAAAGCCCGTTAGATCAAGAAGCATGGCAACGCGGCACGTCGGTGTATTTTCCGAATAATGTGATTCCAATGCTTCCTGAGGTGTTATCAAATGGCTTGTGTTCACTCAATCCTAAGGTAAACCGTCTCTGCTTTGTTTGTGACATGATTGTCGATAACAATGGTGAAATCGAAAGCTATGATTTCTATCAAGCGGTGATGTTCTCGCACGCTCGATTGACCTATACGCAGGTCGCTGCCTTAATCGAAGGGGATGCTGAAAAATCTTCAATTGAAGAAGGCTTACAACAATCAATTCATGATCTCTATGTCTTGTCCCAAAAGTTAGGTGGGCGCCGCCGAGTCACTGGTACTATCGAGTTTGAGATTCCCGAGCCTATTATTATTTTCGATGAAGAGCGAAAGATCGAACGAGTTGAGGCTCGTGAGCGAAACAATGCTCATCGCTTAATTGAGGAATGCATGTTAGCCGCAAATATTTGCGCGTCCTTGATGTTGGATGATTCTGGTGCCGCCGGTATTTATCGGGTTCATGACGCGCCCGATGAAGATAAGATCGCCGATGCAAGAGTGTTTTTACGCCAGTTCAAATTGTTACTAGGTGGTGGCGAGCAACCTTCGGCCAAGCATTTTCAAGAAGTGATCAATAAAGTAGACGACCCCATTGTCGCTAAGATCGTACAGACAAGCTTGTTACGAAGCATGAAGCAAGCTCGCTATGATGTTGAAAATACAGGGCATTTCGCCTTAGATTTTGATTCATATACACATTTCACTTCGCCAATTAGACGCTACTCAGATCTTATTGTTCATCGTCAGATTCGTCGATTACTTGATAATCCTGACTTGCAAGATAGTGACGATAAGTTCCTTCAAGTGGAGAAAACAGCGGAACAAACATCGACTACCGAACGTCGAGCAGAAGCTGCAACTCGCGAAGCTATTCAGTGGCTAAAATGCGAATTTATGAGTCATAAGATTGGCGATAATTTTTTCGGTGTGGTCTCTACCGCAACCGAGTTTGGAATATTCGTAGAGTTAGAAGAGTTTTACATTGATGGACTGGTGCACATAACCTCTCTCGGTCAAGACTATTACCATTTCAATGCCGATAAACGTCAATTGGTTGGCGAGAACAGTGGCAAGGTGTATCAAAGTGGTGATCGCTTAGAAGTGCAAGTAGCGCGCGTAGATATGGAGCAGGGGCGCATAGACTTCTCTCTAACCGATGTTAAGAATGAGAAGTTTGGCCGAGGAAAGCAGTTTAAGTCCGGTTCAAAGAAAGGCGGATACTCTAAGCCGTCAGGTAAAAAGTCGGCTGGCAAAGCAAAGCCTTACAGCAAATCTAACAGCTCTAAATCAAGCAGCTCTAAATCAAGCAAGAATAAAAAACGTAAATAATGGCTCAACAACTATCTTGGGTGCTTGGTCACCATGCTGTAAACGCAGTGCTTGCAATCAACCCTGAACGTGCAGTCGCTCTCTGGGTGAGTATTAATTCCAATAGTGAATCTCAACGAAGCATTATCGATCAAATGCAACAACTTGGCCTGCCAGTGCAAAGGGTAGATAAAAGAGAATTGGCTCGACGTTGCGGTTCAGAGCAAAATCAAGGTGTCGCACTTCAGGCAAGGCCAAAGCACGATGGTGGTGATAAAGAACTCGAAGCGTTTATTAAAAAACTAGATAGCGAGAAACCACCGCTATTACTGATACTTGATCAAGTCCAAGACCCGCATAATTTCGGCGCTTGTTTGCGAACTGCTGATGCTGCGGGTGCTAATGCGGTCGTTGTTGCTAAAGACAATGCTAGTCCAATGACGCCAGTAGTTCAGAAAGTCGCCAGTGGCGCCACTGAAACAATGCCGATATTTCGAGTGACTAATTTGGCACGCAGCATGGAGAAGCTTCAGCAATTGGGTATTTGGATGATCGGCACTTCCGACAAAGCAAGTCATTCGATCTACCAAGAGAAGCTGGACGGGCCTTTAGCGATTGTTATGGGAGCCGAAGGCAAAGGGATGCGAAATTTAACCGAAAAAAAATGCGACTCACTCGTTAAAATACCAATGGCCGGAAGCGTAGTTTCGAGCTTGAATGTATCGGTTGCCACAGGTATTTGCTTGTACGAGGTTGTTCGGCAGCGAGGCCAGTAAATTGTCTGGGAAGATAAAATGTTTTACTGAGCTCTCTTTTAA
>CAKZRZ010000277.1 GCA_937918955.1 uncultured Arenicella sp. | reverse complement strand
ACGTGCCGGCGATCTTGCGGCCGTGCTTACTAATCTAGAGCCGTATGATGTGTTGTTCATCGACGAGATTCATAGATTAAGCCCAGTGGTAGAAGAAATTCTTTACCCTGCCATGGAAGACTTTGAGCTTGATATCGTTATCGGTGAAGGTCCAGCGGCGAGAACCGTTAAGCTGTCGTTACCGCCGTTTACTTTGATTGGGGCAACTACTCGGGCGGGTTTGCTGACTTCGCCATTGCGTGATCGTTTTGGCATTGTGCAACGTTTAGAGTATTACAACACTGACGACCTCGCGCGTATCGTCCAGCGTTCGTCAGATATTCTCGGTGTGCCCACTGAAGAAGAAGGTGTCAAAACTGTCGCCAATAGAGCTCGAGGAACACCACGTATTGCTAATCGACTATTACGCAGAGTGCGCGACTATGCCGAAGTTAAAGGCGATGGCAGGCTGACTGAAGAAATGGCGATGAAAGCGCTGGACATGATGGAGGTTGACCCGCATGGCTTAGATTGGATGGATCGTCAGCTGCTTAAAGCCATCATGCAAAAATTTGATGGTGGCCCCGTTGGCATTGATAGCCTTGCAGCGGCTATTGGCGAAGAGCGAGGCACCATTGAAGACGTTATCGAACCGTACTTGATTCAACAAGGTTTCATGATGCGCACCCCTCGAGGTCGAGTGGTGACCAAGCGCACCTGGAGCTATTTTGGCTTGCAAGCGCCAGCCGACCCCGCCTTGGCAAACCCGCAAACCAAGTTGTTTGATGATGACTAGATTGTTGGACAAAGACAGCACTTCTCCACTCGCTTTAGCGACGGATTAAGTTACGTAGACCCTATGTTTGAGAAGAAGATTCGAATTTACTACGAAGATACCGATGCTGGCGGCGTGGTCTACCATTCAAATTACTTAAATTTTATGGAGCGCTGTCGCTGCGACTGGCTCGCCTCACTGGGGTTCAATATCGCTGATATTCAGCAAAATAGCGGCATTATATTTGTTGTTCGCGAAGCTCAGCTGAAATATGATCTGCCTGCGCGCTTATTTGATGAGCTCACAATTACGGCCAAACCATTGCAAGTGGGTAAGGTTAAATTGCAGATAGAGCAGAAAATCTATAATAAAGACCAGTTGTTGTGCCAAGGGCAAATAAAACTGGCGTCTTTGCACCACCAATCGTTTCAACTGAGTGCCATGCCAAGTGAGCTGCGTTTGGCGCTCAGTGAGCAAGTCTAATTCAGTTTAAAGTATCTTCTAAATTTAACGTAAGCTTCAATTTCAAAGCACTCCAGAAAGAACACTTCAAGGGAATAATCGATGTCTAGCATAAGTCTTAATCTAATGGCGCAAGCTGAACCTCTGCAATCAGAACCAGTAGCAGCAACAGACTCCTTGGCGCAGGCGGCAAATGCACATGCGGGCGACAGCATGTCGATTATCGCTCTCATCGCCGACGCCAGTTTAACCGTTCAGCTGGTTATGCTAATGCTGTTATTGGCGTCTGTGTTTTCGTGGTCAATCATCTTTTCAAAAATGAAAAGCTTGCGCACTGAAACCAAAATGACTGCTGAATTTGAGCGAGAGTTCTGGGCTGGCGGAAGCATGCAATCGCTTTACAATAAATGGGGTGCTGAAACGGCGAAGTCTTCTGGTATGAGCGAAATTTTTGTCGCTGGATATCGTGAGTATCAACGCCTTGGTGAACGAGGCTATGCGAACAACAACGACCTGCTTGATGCAGTGCAACGCGCGATGCGGGTAGAGCTGGGCCGAGAAATCGACCACTTGGAGTCGCAAATCCCGTTCTTAGCAACTGTAGGCTCAACCTCTCCTTATGTGGGCTTGTTTGGCACCGTTTGGGGTATTATGAACTCGTTTCGCGCGCTCGGCATGTCTACACAGCAAGCCACTGTCGCAAGCGTTGCTCCAGGTATTGCTGAAGCCTTGATCGCTACGGCCATGGGCTTGTTTGCCGCGATTCCTGCGGTAATCGCGTATAACCGTTTTTCTTATAATGTTGAGAAACTGGTCGGCCAATACGAAATTTTTATGGAAGAGTTCATCAGTATTGTGAATCGCCAGCTAACGATTGAGAATCGCAAATAATGTCGGCGTTTAAGAAACGTTTTGATCTAAATCTCGAGGGACTTATCAATGAGTAAGTATCGTGATCGTAAGCGTAAGCCAATTGCTGAGATAAATGTTGTGCCTTACATCGACGTGATGTTGGTGCTGTTGATCATTTTCATGGTTACCGCACCGCTGTTAACCGAAGGTGTGAAGGTTGATCTGCCTCAAACATCGTCGAACCCGGTTGATTTTAACCCGGAATCGCCGGAGCCGTTTATATTGACGGTCGATGCTGAGGGGCAAATGTACATCGACGAACTTGCAAAAACAGAGCAAGAAGTTCTGACCTATTCAGCTGCCTTGTATAGACAAAAACCTGCCACTGACTTTCTAGTGCGTGGCGATAAGAATGCGCGTTATAAAGACGTGTTAAACGCGATGGTTGTATTAAAGAATGCCGGCATCGAAACAGTGAGCTTGGTGACAGAGCCCGTAAGCGAAAGCAACTAAGGTTGGCCCTGATGAGTAATATTTGATGAGTAATAGAAGAAAGGCCAGCGCTAAAAATCACACCATCGCTTACATAGCGGCGGCGCTGGTGCATATTGTGATTATCGCAGCAATGCTGATTAACTTTAGCAGTGATGATAAATTCGAGAAGGTAGAAGCCTTCGACGCCGATAAAATCGACACTGTCAAAGCGAGCGTTATTGATGAGTCACAAATCAAAGATCAGCAAGAAAAAATTAAAAAAGCCGAGCGAGAGCGTGAGCGTAAAAAACGTGAGCAAAAAGAACGCGAGCAACGAGAATTAGACAAAATTAAACAGCAGGCCGACCTCGAGAAAAAGAAGGTTGCCGACTTAAAAGCCAAGCAAGAAGCTGAAAAGAAAAAAGCGGCCGAGTTGGAAAAGCAGCGCGAAGCTATTGCCTTAAAGAAAAAACAAGAAGAAGAGCGCCGCAAAAAAGAAGAGAAAATCGCCAAGCAAAAGGCCGAGGCAGAGAAAAAACGCATCGCTGAATTGCAAAAGCAACTGGCTCAAGAAGAGGCAGAGCTTTTGGAGCGTCAGCGATTGAATAAATTGTTAGCTGAAGAAGAAGCTGAGTTGCAACGTCAAGAGGCGGCAAGGCGCGCTAAGCAGCGCACCACAACTCTGGTAAGTAAGTTTTTTAGTGGTATTAAGCGCAATATCGAGATAAAACGCACTGTTGACCCAAGCTTTGAGACATGGCGCAAAAGTGTCGTTGATATTACACTATCTCCATCTGGCGATGTTCTATCGGTGCGAACGATACAATCAAGCGGATTACCGTCGTATGATCAATCAGTCGAAGCGGCCGTCTTCGCTGCCAGCCCTTTTGAGATGCCTGATCAAAGTCAGGAGCCCGATGCAGTTAAACGACTGCTGAATATAGAATTAGAAGTATTTCACCCCAACGCCAGAAGATAAGCGCCATGCATAAAATCGCCACCATCAGCCGTATTACTTTTGTTTTTTTAATGGCTTTACTTATTACTCAGGTGTCATACGCTCAAGAGCAGGAAAAGCTTAGAGGCTCTATTGATGGCGGAGTGGTTCGCGGAAAACCAATCGCGATTGTCCCCTTTAAAGTGTTAGATGGAAGCGATGTTGAGCATCAAATTCATGATGTCGTTGCCTTTGATTTAAATGCTTCTGGTAAATTTGAATCGATCCCGGTTAAAGATTTTTTGAGTCAGCCGTCTAAGGATGAAGAAGTTCGTTATAAAGACTGGCGCTTTATCAATGCTGAAATTTTGGTGATCGGCGAAGTTTGGAACATCGGCAGTGGTAAATACGAAGTTCAATTTCGCATGTACGATGTTGTGCGCCAGCAACAAATTGGCAATGGTCGTCGAATCAGCGGTTTATCAAAACGTGATCTCAGAACAGCGGCGCATGTGATCAGTGATAATGTTTATCAAGCTTTCACCGGTAACCAAGGGGCTTTTCAATCGCGCATGGCCTTTGTTAAGCGTACTGAAATCGAATACCAACGCTATCGCTATAAGTTAATGGTCGCGGATTGGGATGGCTTTGGTGCGCGAGAAGTCTACGCATCATGGAACCCTATTTTATCGCTCGACTGGTCGCCAGATCGCCAAAATATTGCATTTGTAGGGTTCAATAGTAAGGGCACCGTAATCAAAAGCGTAAATTTACGAACCCTAGAAGAAGAGACAATCGCCCAATTCAAAGGCGTTAACTCAGCACCAGCGTGGTCTCCTGATGGCAAGAGTATGGCGTATTCAACATCGCGCCATGGCAGTCCAGATATCTATATTTACGATCTAATTTCTAAGCAACACAGCCGAATTAGTACACATTACGGTATCGACACAGAGCCATCGTGGTCACCCAGAGGTGATAGTTTTCTATTCACATCTAGTCGTACAGGTAAGCCTCAAATTTACAGCTACAATGTGTATGACCAATCGGTGTCGCGCATGACCTTTGAGGGCGACGAAAGTGCCAATGCGTCCTATGATGCTGAGGGTAAACAAATAGTGATGGTTCATGAAGGTGGTAAAATTGCCATTATGAACGAGGATACAGGTCGGCTAACCATGCTAACCAACTCGAAATTTGATGAAAGTCCTAGTTTTTCTCCGAATGGAGACATGGTATTGTACAAAACTGAAGTAGACTATGAGCCTACTTTAATGGTTGCCTCGTCTGATGGACGAGTGAGAACGAGATTAGATCTTATTAGTGGTGACGTGCGAGAGCCGGCGTGGTCACCTCTAAGAAAATAACAATAACGGCAAAATCAAAACAAATCATTCTTGGAGTGAAATATGAATCGTAAATTGGGTCTAGCCATGACCGTTTTAGTTGCACTAACGTTAAGCGCTTGTGCAAAAAAAGAAACACCAGTCGTTGAAGAGCAAGTGCCTACTCAAGAGGCAACGCCAGCAGTTGATCCAAGTACTCAGCCTGCTTATGGTACTCGCTATACTGTATCTGAGTTAGCCGACCGTTTTGGCATTAACGGTGACCCGCTTCAATACAAAGTGTTGTATTTTGAATACAATAGTTCTGCGATTGATGAGCGTTCAACTATTATTGCTACGCGTCATGCGCAACACCTTGGTAGCAATGGTGGTGCACGTGTAAACCTCGAAGGTCATGCAGATGAGCGCGGTACTCGTGACTACAACTTAGCATTGGGAGAGCGTCGTGCTCAAACAGTTGCACAGTTGATGAGCAGTGCCGGTGCTAATAGCACAATCCAAACAATTTCTTACGGTGAAGAACGCCCAGTTGATACTGCTCATAACGAAGCAGCTTGGCAGTCTAATCGCCGAGTAGAAATTAAGTACTAATCAGTGTTGTCGCCTCAGATTTCTGAGGCGATTATTTCGGGGGCAGTGCAAGTCACTAACTTGCGA
>CAKZRZ010000276.1 GCA_937918955.1 uncultured Arenicella sp. | reverse complement strand
ACTTTTGCTTACAAGCAAAAAGCCCGCGGCACTGACCGCGGGCTTGTGGAATCAAGATGTGGTGTTTTTTACTTCGTAATTACAAATTCTTGTCTTTGTCGGAAGTGTTCGCTTGCCATCGTGATGATGTACATTCCGTTGGCTAGGTCCGAGATGTCCACTCGAACAGAATAGTCGCCAGCCTTCATCATTCCAGTGGCGACTCGACGCACTATCTCGCCACGAGTGTTGATTATCACAACCTCTGTCCAGCCATCGAAGGCAACTCCAAAGTTCACCTCCAGCGTTCCATTCTTGACTGGATTCGGTTTGATGTCCGATAAATAATACTGATTCACCGTCGTGGCTATCCAACGTAGGTCGTACACACATGTCGGTTGCAACTTCACCTCGCCACCGATGTCGTCAACAAGTAAGCATTGGGTCCCACGTGCCTCTACATCTAATTCGAGTGTTGAATAATCTGTACCAACTTCCTCCGTCGGTAGGAATGAATCGAAGCGGAAACGTAGGATTTGCCCGCTTTGGTTCAAAAAGTTGTTGCCAGTGGCAACCAATCGTACACTCATCTCGCCTTTGACATCGTCGATGTTTACTCCTTGCAAATTGAACCGCCCAGTCAGCGCAGCTCCTACTTCTAAGGAGTTCTGGTCAACTTTCAATAGTCCAGGCTTGTATTTCACTACAACTTCCAACTCTTTCACTTGTGCCAATGCCAGATTGTCGTTCGTAGAAAATTCAACAGAAATCGGTATCTTGTCCCCAGCAACTGGCCACGCACGCCCGACATTCTGCGCTACTACGCTTATCCTCGATGTCCCTTTGTACTGCACTGCCTCGACATCAATGGCACAACTGTCGGGATTCTTCTCCAAGGTGTTGTTCTCTATCATCAGCCATACTCTCTTGGCTTCGACTTTCGTAGGTTGGTAGATAAATTTGATTTCTCTACTGCCGCCAGCTGGTATCTTGAAGCCCAAAGCATCGGCAGAGTTGAGAAATGCTAAGCCCTCGAAATCGCCATTGAAATATAATCTGTTCACAGTTAACTCGCCTTGCGCTGGATTCTCTATCCTGCACGTAATCTCTGCTCGGTCGCCAACGCATATCTTGGCACTACCGCCAATGGAGCGAATTCCACGAGATATCCCAGAACCACTCCAAGTGCTTGTTACCTCTTGTATTGCATCGCTCACCGTCGTAAGCGTTGCACTTGTCGGGTCCACTTTCTGAGCAACAAAATATGCCTCCAGATACAATCTCTGCCCTGGTTGCAATGTGATTGGTAAACCAATTCCTGCTTTGTCGTAGCCAAAGCCCTCGCTCCCGTAACTCGTTCCATCGGTAGCAATAGCCCCATTTGGATTGACCACTAAGTCGGTGATTGTTACCGAATCCTCCCATTGATACGACTTGTTCTCGATGTACATGCTCTTCCTTTGCTTGCTCGACTCGTCGAAAATTACCATCGGGTCGAACGTCAAGTCTATCGTCTCCAATTGACCAACAATTCCAATGCCTTCGAGTATCGTCTCTGCTTCGCTGTTCGCTGTATTATCAAATCGCAATCTCAACCGATGCTCGCCAGTCTTCGTTGGATGAAATACTACTGGTATTACTCTCTCCTCACCCGGCTGAAGCGTTAAGTTGTTGAATCGATTGCGGTCGAATTCAAATGCCTCGCCATTGACATCCTCGACCACAATCAAACCTCGAATGATTACCTCTTGCGTTCCAGTATTCCTCAATTTGATAACATCACCACCGGGAACCACATACGGTCCAGCTGGATGGCTTGCACGGTCGATTCGCTTGCGACCCCAATCGTATGAATTGCTCTCCAAACCAGGCTTGATTCCCCTACCAAATATCTCACAAATGCTGTCTCGCTCGGTTGCATCGCTGAAAAAGATGATTCTATCGGGATAGTCCGTCTCGGCATCCGGAGTGAATTCCACAGTGTAGCGAAGCTCCTGTCCAGCCTTGATTACTATCTCCTGTGCCATACGATTGTTGGCATCTACCGGCGGCAAGGTAGTCGCTTTGTATACATTTGTATTCGTCGGACCGCTGTAGCCCCAGATGTGCAGCTCCGTCGTCCCAGGATTGCGAATCGCAAATTCACGCGCTACTGTATTGCCAACGGTAACAGAGCCAAAGTTGATATCGCTTACTTCTATCATCGGCAGTGCAACTGCGGCTTGCACTCGCGTCTTGTACGCAAATACACAAGTGTCGCCAACACCGATGGAGTCCGCAAATGTCCCAATCTCCCGTGGGTCGAACCATACTAAAAACTTGACAGAATCCTTCGGTCCAAGCCAGAAAGGTAGACTTTGTCCAAGTAACTCAAGCTCAAAATATTGGTTCCCACTCTTAAGTTGTAGGTATCTTACCAAAGCCCCGCTTTGTTCGTTCTCATTGATTACCCAGAATTCTTTCGACACTCGACCACTGTTCTGTTTCAAAAGTCCCCAGTCGGCAAAATCGGGTCGAATGGTCAATTTCACTGCCTTGTACTCTATGACTATCGTTGTGTCGTTGCCACGACGGTCCGAAAATGTAATCACGGCACGGGCGTCTTGCGTTTTGTCGACTACTTCCAACCGCCATGGTACAGTGCGAGCTTCTCCTGGAATAAAATCAGTGTATTTAAAGTCTACATTGTATGATTCGGGATAAGGATGGAGTACAATCATAGCCATATTGCTGCGGATGGCTGGGTCGTCTGGCATATCAGTTACCGAAGCAAAAGAGATAAT
>CAKZRZ010000275.1 GCA_937918955.1 uncultured Arenicella sp. | reverse complement strand
CCCGCTTCGACCTTACCGACTAAGTCGGCACCGACGTCGGCACTTTTAGTAAAGATGCCACCGCCAACTCGCGAAAATAGTGCGACTACTGAGCCGCCCATACCAAAGCCGTGAATTGTGTGCGCACTTTCAGGGTTAGCGCCGAAGAAGTAGTACAGCAGCCCTAAACCAAGTAACCCCATTGAGGCAACCGTTAGACCCATCACTGAGCCACCATAGAAGGCGGTTTTAAGAGCGGCCGCTGCGCCTTGTTCGTGTGCAGCTGTAGTGGTTCGGGTGTTCGCTTTGGTGGCGGTGAACATGCCAACAAAGCCTGCAAATGCTGAGCAAAAAGCACCTAGAATAAATGCGATCATGGTGTGCAAGCCAAGATCTGAAAACCCAATCAATATTGCCAGTACTACTAAGAATCCCAACAGAATAGTGTACTCGCGACGCATAAACGCCATTGCGCCAATATGGATTTGTTTGCCGATGCTATCGACTTTAGGGTCGCTCACCTTGAGCTTAGAAATGACGCCAAAAATGACGAATGCAACTACTAATCCTACTATCCCGAGTAAGGCGGGTACCGCTTGTTCAGACATAGACTATCCTCCGATGTATCCCCTGCAAGCAGGTTTGATTACCTGTTCGCATAGACAAACGAAGACGAACTACTCGAAAACATCTGAGTTGCAATTGTGTGAATTAACTACTGCTCTGTACGCGCTAAATTTGAATTTAAAATTGTATTAGTGCGTACTTCACAAAAAAATCTGCTGGCCTACCCTCGTTTAACTTGTTAGGAATGTAAATTATTGGTGTTTTTACTTTTTTTTAAGTGCGCGCAGCTGTTAAACCGCGCCAAATCAGTATAATACAGCCAATTTTTCAAGACCAATCTTTCGGAGAGACCTAGATGTCTTTAAATAATGTAGGCCCAGGCAAATCACTGCCAGACGATGTTAATGTAATTGTAGAAATACCTCGTTACGGCGACCCAATTAAGTATGAAGTAGATAAAGACACCGGTGCGATGTTCGTAGATCGTTTCATGTCTACAGCCATGCATTACCCTTGCAACTATGGATATATTCCACAGACTTTATCTGACGATGGTGATCCTGCCGATGTACTGGTTCTAGCCCCGTTTCCATTGGTAACTGGTTCTGTTGTTCGCTGTCGCCCAATTGGCGTTTTAGAGATGGACGATGAAGCTGGCGGCGATGCTAAGATTTTAGCCGTACCAGTCGAAAAGCTAACCAAGTTCTACAACAACGTTTCTACTTTCCGTGATGTACAACAAGAAATGCTCGATAAAATCGCGCACTTCTTCGAGCACTATAAAGACCTTGAGCAAGGCAAGTGGGTGAAAGTAAAAGGTTGGGCCGGCAAAGAAGAAGCTCGCAAAGAAATTATTGAATCTGCAGAGCGTTACCAAGCTACTCTTAAGTAGATTATAAGTAGACTACTTTGAAGTAAGTTTTATTGTGTTGCTCAATACCGAAAAAGCCTGACCTTGGTCAGGCTTTTTTTTGCCTAGCTTTTGGTTTCGCTATACTAGTTTTCTGCTTCTTTACGAGTACTTAGCTCTTGCGATGCTACGTATAGATTTCGAATCAAGGATAATGTTAGAGCAGAACAGTCACAGTTCAAGCTTGCGACAAATACTGTATCAACCTCGGGTATTGAAAACGAAACAGTTTGGTAGCCAAACGCGTCCCCGGTATGGCCAATTAATGTGCCGCCACTCTTAGTCTCAATAATCTCTAGACCCAAGCCTTGTTCTCGTCGGCGGCCACTAGAAACTTTTTCAGAGAGTATCTGTTGGCCGATATGTCTTAATTTTCCTGATTCAAACGTAAGGTCCTCGAGAAACTGTGCAATCTCAGACGCTGGCGCCATAATGCCTGCATCAGGGCCCGAGTGTTCCCATAAATTATATGTATCAGCCCACGGGCGAAAATACGTTCCATAACCATGTATCCCGTTTTCAATAGGGTGTTGAACGTTATAAAACGTTTGAGTGAAATTAAGTGGTTGAATAATTATTTGCTCTATTAACTGTTCCAGCGATTTCCCTGAGACTACTTCAGCAATTTCACCGAGAAGAATGTATCCCATATTCGAATACTCAAATTGATCACCTGGCATAAAGTTAGCGGTACCTCGTTTAGATACTGGCAAGGTTCGTTCTAAAGTTATTGGTGTGCTCCAGTCTTGAAGAAAATAACTGCGTAAATCGTAATAGTCAGGGATGCCTGAGGTATGCAGCAATAATTGACGCACCGTTGCCTGCTTAGCATTGGGTAAGCCATCAACAATATTTTTATTCAGATAGTCTGCGATTGGCGTGTCTAAGTGAATTAGCTTTTGATCTACTAAGCTGATAACCACAGCAGCGGTGTATACCTTCGAAATACTGGCAGCGCGTAATGGCAACTCAGCTGACATGCTTTGCCCAGACTGTTTATTTGCTACGCCTGATGCAGCTGAGTACTCCTGTCCGTCTTTGCGTATTAGTACAATGACACCTGGAGCGCCACCTGCGACGGTGGCATCAGCAATTTTTTGTATAGATTGCTGGGGACTTAAGTCCGTAAAATGCTCGCTCTTTAAAAGCGGTGGCTCACTTGTATCTCGATAGATTAGCCAA
>CAKZRZ010000274.1 GCA_937918955.1 uncultured Arenicella sp. | reverse complement strand
AGCTTGGCATACACTTCTGAGATGGTGTCGACGATGCGAGTGCGCACCGTGGTGTCTTCAATCTTCAGCGTGGTGATCAACTCTGAGAGCAAATCCAGTTGCCCGGTTGTTTCAACAATGCGCTCAAGCAGTGGACGAATCTCAGCATTGGTGCTCGCTTGCTCGATTGCTTGTGTGATCTCGGTGGTCTTTTCGGTGTACGAATCGAGCGCGGTTTCGTCGGCTAAAAACTCAACCGTTTGCTCGCCCAAACTGGCTTCAGTTTCAACTAGTTCCGTATCAAGGGCTTCAAGCTCTTCGACGTTGATATAACGATAGCTCTTGATCGTGGCGATGTGGCCGCGTTGCTTGCGGATCTCGGCAATTGAAGCAACGAATTGCGCAGCGTTTTCCCAGGTGGTGATGGCTACATTGCTTAGCAATTTACGTTGTTGAGATTTCGCCTCACTTAGAGCTTGAGTCGATTGCTGCTGGATGCTCTGTACTTTCTCGAATTCATCAATAACCAATTCTGCTGTGTTTGATACTTCGCGCAGTGTGCCGGCTATCTCTTCATTGCTTGGGTTGTCTAACCAATAGTGCGTGTCGAAGATACGTTTACTAGCGCCATTGAGTTCTTCGTAATGTCGCATAGACACTTCGGTGTTAGCGATCAACGCATGAATTGAATATAAGTCAGATACGCCGCGGACTAGTTCGGAGTTGCCAATTTTACCAAGTTCTGTGGTGCTCTCAGGTTGCTGGCTGGCGAACTCCGCACTGATGTAGGAGGTTTGCCAAACTTGCATAGGGTGAACGCGAGTTGGTTCATGCTCGGCTGAAAAAACAACCAGTTTGCCGTCGTCTCTAAGTGCGTAGCCATTACTGTAGATAGGGTTTTGCAGGCCCTTGGCAATTAAGTTGTAGCTGAATAGTGCAAAGCGCCCTTCGATTGGCTCATAAAACACATACAGCACGTCTTCGCCATTTGGAGAGCGAATTGCGCGTTTGAATTGTAAGCCGTCAACTTCGTCAGGAAACGACTTAGTTTCACCGGTTTGTAAGTAAACGCCGCCTGGAAAAATAATGCCGTGATCTTCAGGTAATTGAACGCACGATTGTCCAATCGCGTCGATGCGTTGTACATCTTGTGTCAGTGTATTGAAAACCAAGTAACGTGTGGCTTCTTCTTTGTATGGCTTGATGGCGAGTAGTATTAAATCGCCAACAACGGCATACGATACTTCGGCATCGTCAAGCGATTGATTCGCCTCTTCGACTGGTTCAGAATAAATGCCATAGCCATCTTCGGTATTGTCTTCGACCTTAACCGTTAGGTCGCCACCAATGGTTTCTACGAACACTTTATCAACAATGTTTACGTGCGGGTGCTTGCCGTGTACAAAGTCATCGCGGTTGCATTCTATCCATTCAAAATCGTATTGATTAGGGAGCTGGATATCACGTTCACCACGATTATCAATGTAGGTAATGTCTTTGCCATCGGCGGAAATAGACCAGCGAAAAACTCGTAAATCATCAGCGCGCTCGCCGACCTGAAAGCCGGCAAGCAGCTTGCCATCCTTGGTGGTGAGTTTTACCAGGCGTGATTCTTTGTAATAGCGATAGAGTTCGTCAAAGTCACCTTTAAAGCGTGAGTCGCTTAAGAATGTACTACTGATGTCAGCTGGTTTTAATTCGAAACCGTCGTCGCTTTCATGCAGGCTTAGTGTTGCAAATACATCATCGATTTTGGTTTCTTTTTTAAGGCCAATGAAAACGTTATAACCAAACAGTAGAGTGCTGCCAACTTGCACTATATCGCGCGCCACGCAATTGTTTTCAGTGCGAATTCGGGTGCGGCCAATCGCCTGCATCTGTACGCCGCCGAATTCGGCTAGGCGATCATCGTTTAGCATTTGTGCAAGCTTTTTTAGGCGAGTTCCTTGCTCGTCTAAGCGCTTACGAATAATGTCGTAAGCGCCGGCTTCGGCAACCGCTGAATCAACAATCTTGTTTTGCTCGTTGGTTTCGTTCTGTGGCATAAATTGGGTCTGTCCTTAGTGAGTTACTTTGACGGAGGTTTCGCTAACAACTATTGCTTAGCTAACAGCTATGGTTTAATGAACAGCTATGGTTTAATGAACAGCTATGGCTTAGCTACCTTGGTCAAAATCTCGGTGAGTTTCTGGCGCATTGCATCGTCGACCTCACTTGGGTCAATGCGCGAAATAATGTTGCGCAACACTCTGATTTCGTCTTGATCGATTACACCATCGCGCTCGGCAATGTCGATAATTTCTTGCAACTCATTGGCATCGAGTTTGCCATTATTAGCAAATCCTTCAATCGACTTGAGTGCCATTTGAATATGATCATTTGCATCATTCATGCTATTTGCTCCTAGAGTTTCGAAATTGCTAGCTGGGTCTTTGGTATTGCAGCGATTGAGCTGCAATACCATTCAGATCATTTTTTTAAGCTAGCTTACGATTTATCGCTATCGTTATCTTTTGGGATAAAGTTTGACAACTGACCTAGCAACGATTGAATCGTGTCACTCTTGTTAGTCAAGCCATCAATCGCTTTGCCCATCGACAACGACTTGGCAAAGGTGTCGAAGAAATGCTCTTCACCGCCAACAATATCTATCTTAGCTTCACGCAGCGCAGTAGCTAATACATCGGCATTTTCTTTCGAGATCTCTTTACCTGCTTCAATAGAAGCCAAGGTCTCTTTCAATGCCGTTTCTAGCGTCATGCGAAATTCTTCGTGCGAACGTGCATCTTCGCTCATTGCATTCATCGCTTCGAACTTCTCAGTTAAGCCTTCGGCTTCTGCTTTGAATTGAGCTAGTGTGACGTCAGCTTTCGAGCTACCAACTTTCAATTGCGCATCGGCTTCTGATTCACCTTGTAGGCGAATAACGTCAGCTTCTGCAGTGCCTTTTTCGCGAGCAACCAGCGCTTCGGCTTGGCCTTTCTCTCGAACCACTTTGGCTTCTGATTCACCGGTGGCGCGTACAACTTCAGCTTCGGCTAGGCCACTCGCAGCTTCTTCATGGCGAACACCTTCGGCCAATTTGATCTTGGCAGCAGCGTCTTTCTCTGACGCTTCTAAATTGGCTTCAGCCATCGTAGTGACCTCAACCGCTTTGTGCTTGGCAGCCAGTTCGGCAGCTTCGGCCGCTTTAACTTCACGAACCTTTTTCTCTTCAGCATCGGCTTCAGCGGCTTTAACTTGTACTTGTTTAGCGCGGTCAGCTTCAGATACTTCACGAACTTCGTTGATCTTTTCTTCTTCGATCGCAACGGTTTTATCCACCGCTACACGCTCGCGAATAATGTCAGCGATGTTCTTTTTCTCGCGTTCAACATCTTTTTCGGCTTCGATACTAGTAAGCTCTACTTCACGATCACTGTGAACGCGTTCCATACGCTTGGTGCGCTCAACCTTTTCAGTTTCGATCGCAACGGCGCGTTGGCGGTTCTCGTTGGCAATCTCGATTTCACGTTGTTGATTCTCAGTTTGAATCGCTAGGTCGCGTACCACTTCAATCGAGGCGGTTTCTGATTTCAAGCGCTCCTCTTCTTGAATTTTTAAGGTTTCAGCTTCTTCGCGAGCGATTACTGTCGCGACTTCCCGAGCTTGTTTAGCCTCAGCGTCCGCTTGTTGGCGCTCAAGTTCGAGCATGGCTTCACGGGCTTCAACATTCTTTTTCTTGATTGCCAACTCTTCGTCTTTCTCGAAGATATTGGTTTGAATGTTTTGTGACGCGGTTAATTCGGTAATCTTCTTGATGCCTTGTGAATCGAGAATATTATTTGGGTCTAATGCAGATTTAGGGGTTTGCTCTAGGTAGTCAATTGCTACGTCTTCAAGAGAGTAGCCATTTAGATCACTACCGATAGCATCAACAATCGCATCACGAAAGCGTTGGCGATCTTCAAATAGCTGTTCAAATTCTAGTGTTTTACCTACCGTTTTCAGGGCTTCAGAGAACTTGGCGGCAAATAATGTATAAACTGCCTGTGTATCCGAGGCGCGCTGTGTACCGACAGCTTTAGCAACACGTAGCACATCTTCTTCTGTTTCATTTACTCGTAGATAGAAGGCAACAGTGATGTCTGCACGCATGTTGTCTTGGCAAATCAACCCGTCTTTGCCGCGACGATCTACTTCCAAGGTAATCAATGAAATTTTCATCAATTCCTTCATGTGAATAATTGGAAATACCCAGCCGCCGGTAAAGGTCACTTTAGGCTTAGAGCGCGTGGTATTGATGATTAGCGCAGTTCCTTGTTCTACTTTGTTGTAGAACTTCTTGAGCATAATCGGCAAACCGAATATGACAAATAGTGCGACTCCTAAGACAATGATTAGGGGCATATACCCTGATAAGTCAGCCATTATTTAACTCCTTTTTATCGTTAAAATTTAAAATTAAGTGTGTGCTAATCGCTAAACTCAGACTTTGCGATTACACGAAATAGGTTTCGTTCTTTATTCTGTTCGATTACCACGACTTCGTCGCCTTTGACAAATTCATCGTCTCCGGTTGCTCGGATTTGAAGCAGTAAGCCCGCGCCGCCGTCGTTCATCAGCGCCTCGCCGCGATCTTTATTTACAATCCCAGATCTCACTACCACAACCTGACCTAAAATGTGTTTTGTTTCATCTGCTTCCAACTTGCTGAAAAGTGAACGGATTGGTTTGATAATTTGCGCTGTTAGCATGACGGTTGCGAACGTTACGACAATCAATATTACGAGCTCATAAGCTAGCTCTATTGGCCAAAAATCTGGAATAAGTGCACCACCAAAGTAAATCGAGTAGTAGCAGAGTATCCAGCCAATGATAGCGATAATAGTTAGAACAATGGTTAGTGGCACACCGTTTAAGCCAAGCTTAAAAAGAACGCCAGCAATCCCGGTTTGCGCTTCTATAGAATCGGCGACGTCAATGTCGCCATCCATATCTATGTCGAGTACTTCGAGATCGACCAAGCCAAGAACTGCAATAACCCAATACAAGGCACAGATAATTAGCAGCACCGTATAAATCACCGTCGGAAACGAGGTTACCGTTTGGTGAAATGGATTCATACTTTCATGAAAAAAGATGGCGAACATCTAAGGCTCCGTTGATTGTTGTTATCTTCAGCTTTTGTTCTGATTTTATATCGGCATTCCCAGCCGATTTTTGTTGATACTATTTTAGATCGTTGTCCTGCTTTTATATTAACAAGTGCTGTTTGTCTTGTGCTGGTTTTTTTGTGGCTTTTGGGTCTGAGTTCGTTTGTCGCATGTCCCTGCTCCTGCAGAGCAGGGACATGTAAACCTAAAAACTAAGCCTATTTCTTCTTAGCTTTAGCTTTCATTCGAGCCAAAACATCGTCACCACTATTACTGCCTGTAATCCCTGCGTCGCGGAGCTTCTGATCTAGTGATGTCTCGGTTGCGTCAGCGGCTAGCTCAGCTGCAGCACTCATCTTGGCGGAGGCCAGCTTTTGGTTCTCTTGAATTCGCTCAAGAGAATCGAGAGCCGTTCTTAGCTTGGAGTTGCTGCCATTATGGCGTTCGGCAACAACTTTTTGTGCGCGTTGAACCGCTTCAGTGGCCTTAACTGTCTCAGTTTGTTGCTTCAGTTGCTTGATCTGATGCTCAGCCGTGCGAATTGAGTTTCGAAGAGTTTCTGCTTGTTCTTTGAAGTTTTTGGCTGACTCAGTTTCGGTTTCCAAGTTGTTTTCAAAGTTCGCTACTCGCGCTGCCAGTTCGCCAGCCAGCTCTTCGTCTTTTTTCTCTAATGCTGCAAGAATGAAACCTTCATTCTTTTTGATTTCGGCTTTCAAATCACTGGCCTTTTCTTCAGCTAGTTTTTGTTGCGCGATCAAAGATGCCAGCCCATCCTTAGACTTATTCAGTTCCTCTGAGGCATCTCTAATTTCT
>CAKZRZ010000273.1 GCA_937918955.1 uncultured Arenicella sp. | reverse complement strand
ACACCTAGCCAATGACTTTCGACTTATCGAAGCTGAAGACGGTGAAGAGGGCCTTGCGTTAGCAATGCAAAGCGTACCAGACCTGATTTTAAGTGATCTGATGATGCCCAAAATGAGTGGTTTAGAGCTGGCTGAAAAAATACGCGAATCCGAACCCACCAGTCATATACCTTTTATTCTGTTAACGTCTAGTGCAGATACAAATCTAAAGCTGACGAGTTATAAGCACGGTATCGACGATTACATCACTAAGCCATTTGACGCTGCGCAACTAGTTGCTAGGATTAACAACCGCATTGCTTTGCGAGACAGTTTAAAGCAGCATTTTCAACGCTCCAATCAAAGTCAAAATCCAAGCACTGAGCATGACCACACCGAGCCGAGCGTGGCTGACAATGATCAAGCCACCGCAGCCAATATCTCAGCCCCATTGTTTGAAAACATATTAAAAACAGAACACTCTTTTTTACAGCGTTTTGATGATTATGTGCTAGGCAATATTACGCAACCGAGCTTACGCATCAGTGCCATTGCCGCGCATTTTCACATGAGCGAACGCAGCTTAAATCGCAAATTAAATGCCATTGTTGGGTCTTCCCCCAAGCAATATCTAATGTCTCTTAGATTAAAGCGTGCCGAAACCTTGTTAACCTCAACTGGACTCTCACTTAAAGAAATTGTCGTAAGCGCAGGCTTTAGCGACTCAGCTCATTTCTCCAGAGTGTTTAAAACCCACTATGGCTTAACACCATCAAATTACCGAGAACGGCATTCTGTTGAGTAAAAGTAATTACGCTTAATGCAAAGTTAACTGCCAACCTGCAACATTAACAAATCTAGCGATCTAATGAACTAGTGCTTATCCGAATTTCTAGTTCTAAAAGCCACAAGGTCTATTTGCGAAATCTTATAAGTAAGTTCCTCCTCGCTCCAAACATGCAGCTATAGCCAGCATTGTCTGATTTTGACAACAGCTTGTCTGATTTTTCCAATTCATTTTAGTCGTCACTAAGTTACTGTTGATAAGCTGATTGAGCGAATTTCGTTCACGTAATTAGCAATAAATTGACCGGTTATTAGGGTCACAAAAAACACGTATAAAAAAGCAATAAACAGTGCAATAAGTGCCTGTGGGTTTGAAGCTGCAACCAAATACGTGGGGCAGTTTAAATTAGTAGGGTTGAAAACATGAATAAAAATCGCCGTAGTGCCAAATTTCTTCGCAGCATGTTGCGCCTATGTGCCCAGCTTACTTTTGTTGTGTTTCTGGGTTTTGTTAGCCACGTCGCTCATGCTCAAGTAGATCAAGACCCTACATTTGTAGCCTTAGACACTACCCCTGAAGGTATCAGTTCATCTGAATGGCAACATATTCAATCACAGATACAACATCATCAACAAGCAAAAAAGTACCATGCTTATCTTGATGAAGACGGTAGTTATCAATCACTTAACCCCAGTCACGGTTGGCAGATAAAATACCACCGTGATGGCACCACACGTTTACGCCCGCGACAAGCGCAATCGGCTTACAGTGTCGAGTTGCGTTTGAATGACATTTTTTATTCATCGAGTGACCACAGAATAAGCACTTTCCCTGTGCAACCACAGCGCATAAGTAGCGAGGCACAACGACTTAACTATCACTGGAATGACAACATTACCGAATACTGGATCAACAGCGACGCACAACTAGAGCAATGGTTCGAGATTAAACAACGCCCCAGCCAGAATATACAGAACGCACCTTTGATTGTAAGCATGGTTCTAGACACTACGCTTCCTGTCAGCCTAAAAAACAACGATCTAAAAATAGGCAGCATCAACTACAACAAACTGAAAGTGTGGGATGCCACAGGGCAAATCATCACGGCTAATATGGCTTACCAAAACAATCAACTTAGTTTGTTGATTGAGGATGCCAAAGCGGTTTACCCATTAACCATCGACCCTAGTTTTACCCAGAATGCGTATATTAAAGCCTCTAATACAGAAGCAAACGACGAATTTGGAACTGCCATAGCAATATCCGGCGACACACTGGTGATTGGCGCTATTCGTGAGGACAGCAATGCCACAGGAGTTGGTGGTAATGAAAGTGATAATTCGTTGACATCATCTGGTGCGGTATATGTCTTCACTCGCAATGGAATCAATTGGTCTCAGCAGGCTTATTTGAAAGCATCAAATACCGATGTTGTTGATAATTTTGGCGGCTCAGTCGCCATTTCAGGCGGAACCATTGTAGTGGGGGCTGTCAGAGAATCAAGTAATGCCACAGGTGTAAATGGAAATCAAAGCAGTAATACGGCCTCAATATCAGGTGCTGCTTATGTCTTCACTCGAAGTGGCATTACATGGTCTCAGCAGGCTTATTTGAAAGCATCAAATACTGAGGCTAATGATCAATTTGGTGGCTCAGTCGCCATCTCAGGTAATACCATTGTGGTTGGGGCTCATAACGAAAGCAGCAATGCCACTGGTGTGAATGGTGATGGCTCTAATAATTTAGCCCCGCGTTCCGGGGCCGCTTATGTCTTCACCCGCAGTGGAGCTGCCTGGTCTCAACAAGCCTATTTGAAAGCATCAAATGCTCAAGATTTTGATGAATTTGGCGGTGCTGTTACTATTGCAGGCGACACCATTGTCGTTGGAGCTATCAGAGAATCAAGTAATGCCACGGGAACCAATGGCAATCAAAGTGATAATTCAGCGGGCAATTCAGGTGCTGCCTATGTCTTCACCCGCAGTGGCGTCACTTGGTCTCAACAGAGTTACTTGAAGGCGTCGAATCCTGGCGACGGTGATTTTTTTGGAAGATCAGTTGCCACTGACGGTGATACTATCGTTGTAGGGACTACAGGCGAAGATAGTAACGCCACAGGAGTTAATGGCAATCAAAGTGATAATTCAGCCGTACTTTCCGGGGCGGCTTATGTATTCACCCGCAGTGGAACTGCCTGGTCTCAACAAGCCTATCTGAAAGCATCAAATGCTCAAGGTTCTGATGAATTTGGCGGTGCAGTAACGATTGCAGGTGACACCATTGTCGTTGGAGCTAAAAGAGAATCAAGTAATGCCACGGGAACCAATGGTAATCAAAGTGATAATTCTGCCGAACAAGCAGGTGCTGCCTATGTATTTACTCGCAGTGGTACCACTTGGTCTCAACAAAATTATTTGAAAGCATCAAATACAGAAAGTTTAGACCGGTTTGGAACTTCAGTTGCCATTGATGGTGATAGCATCATCGTAGGCGCTAATTTTGAAGCCAGTAGTGCCACAGGGGTGAATGGTGATGAAAATGATAATTCAGCTATCAGAGCCGGCGCAGTCTATGTGTTTGACTTTCAGCAAGACCTCATCGTATTAAACAACAACGACAGTGGTCCTGGCTCATTGCGTTATGTTGTGGATAACGCAGCAGCCGGCGACACCATCACCTTTGATCCCAGCCTAGCAGGACAAACCATCACCTTAACCAGTGGGCAGATAGGCTTAAGCAAAGACGTCACTATTGACGGCAGTGCCTTGAGCAGCCAAGTGGCTATATCAGGCAACAACGCCAGCCACGTATTTCAAATCAGCAATAACAGAAGCGTAACGTTGGACTCCTTAACCTTGCAAGACGGCTCAGCGGGTAATGGAGGTCTTATAAACGGTGCGAATGGTGTTACCTTAGACATCAGTGACTCTACTTTCCAAAGGGGTGTAGCAAACCTTGAAGGTGGTGCTATTCGGGTATTTGGAGCAGGTTCAAGCACAACTATTCGCCGTAGCTTATTTACTGAAAATTCAGCGGGCACTTTTGGTGCGGCGATCTCTAGTAACGGTAGTAATCTAAGTGTGATTAATACAACCTTTACTAATAATACTGCAGCAGCTGCTTCAAATGCTGCTGTCATTAACGCTAGAGATGGCACGGCGACGACAATTATTGTCAATAGCTCTGTGGTTAATAATACGCGGAGTGGAATCGTTTTTGGTGGGGATGGGCATACTTTCCATTTAAGCAATACAGTGATCTCAGGGAATAGTTCTGTTGGTGTAAGACTTTTAAATTCGGCTACTCTTACCACCAATACCAATAATTTATGCGATAACTGTAGTGATTTAACCGCAACGGTTCAGCAAAATGCTTTAGTTGCGCCCCTAGCAGACAACGGCGGCCCAACGTTAACCCATGCCTTGTACAGTAATAGCCCCGCCTTAAATGCGGGTAATAACGCCGCCGCCACAGGCTTAACCAACGACCAACGCGGCACAGGTTTTGGCCGTGTACTGGCGGGTACTGTCGACATTGGTGCGTTTGAAGGCTCTGTGCCGGCGCCGGTTCGAGCAGTGAATTTGAGTGCCTCTGCCAATACAGGCAGCGAAGCAGCAGGCACAGTGATTACCTTAACCGCGACGGCCGATGCGCCAGTGGTGGGCGACCAATCGGTCAACATAAGCGTTTCAGGAGCTGGTGTCACTGCCAGCGATCATACACTCAGTAATTCAAGCATCACCATTACTAATGGGCAAACCACCGGCACGGTCACCTTTATCGTGCAAGACGATGCACTCATCGAAGGCAATGAAACGGCGATTCTAACCATCAGTAACCCCTCTATAGGTTTGTCGCTCGGAGCAGCCGTCTCGCAGAATATCTCAATTATTGATAGCCTTAATGCGCCATCTATCCCCAATGTAAATCATGGGCCACCGACTATTTGTGCTGGGAATTCAGCCTTGCTTACGTGGACGGGCAACCTCAATAGTGCCGCACAATGGG
>CAKZRZ010000272.1 GCA_937918955.1 uncultured Arenicella sp. | reverse complement strand
TCCATGGGCTCGCTTCGCTTTAGTTGCTTTTATATTTTGTCGGGTTTGCTCGCGGCCGCTGCGCAAATTATGTCAGACCCAAACTCAATGATTCCGATGATTGGCGCCTCGGGCGCCATTGGCGGAGTGATGGGCGCTTATATCGTGCTTTACCCTCGAGTGAAGGTTCATTTATTGGTGTTCATAATGGTGTTTAGGGTGCCCGCCTTTGCCATGTTGGCTTATTGGATTGGTGTTCAGGTATTAGGCGGTATTTCATCAATTGGAGTAACTGGCGGTGGGACCGCATTTTGGGCACACGTTGGCGGCTTTGCAGCTGGCGCAATCTTGGTGCTGGTTTTTAGAGATGAGGAACTGTTATTGAACCATCCTTACCACGGTTGGAAACAACAGAGTGACCCGGCTGATATTTGGAACGACCCGAACAATCGCCAATAGTGGCAAAATTAGAACAGACTGAAATTTTAGATAACAAGCAGTATCTGAAAATCAATCATAGCCAGAGAAATTATTTTGAGTGACATATTAGAACGCAGTGAAATGCGCGCCATGTACATGAGTGACACGGCATCGGTTATCGAGATTATCGGCGACCACGATGAAGACGATGGAGAGGCCGCTGAGGCTGAATTTCACGATGTGGGTATCGATGGCCAATTTGTTTTGGTCGACGGCGAGACTGTGCTTGGCATTAGTGGCTTTCGCGAAGTTGATGGCTGTGATGGCACTTACTATTTATCATGGACCTATCTCGATGAAGACCTGCGTGGCAAAGGTTTGGGTAAAAAAATGCTCGATGACGTGATCTCGCGTTTGAAAGACATTGACGCTCGAAAGCTGTTTGTAAAGGTGTCTGACTATCAAGAAGATGGCGAAAACATATATGCGGCGGCTCTTGGATTATATAAATCGATGGGTTTCATTCAGGAAGTCGTGAGCGAGGACTTTTACGACCAAGATGAATCGCAAACAATTCTAGGCTTGGAATTAAAACCTCATTCGCAAGACATTGAAGTGGCCGATGAAAAACCAGTGATTCGTTTCAAAGGTTTGTTTGAGATAGCTGAAACCGAGGGTGCCTATACCTTTGAGTGGATCGTTGAAAAGTCAGCTGGATTATTTGGCAAACGCAGTTTTAGTGCCGAAGATTTGGAAATTGGAATTAACTCAATCAGAGAGCAGGGCGGACGCAAGATCTTTTTGACTTTCCCGTCTAATTTAGTTCTAATTCACCGACCCCTGCAAGCTGCGGGTTTTAAGTACGTTGGGCAGCTTAAGGACTATTACGAAGAAGGTTTGCACGAGCTGCACTTTTCGCATGATCTTGAACATTTTGAGATGGCGAATTAGTCGGCTGTTGCGAACGATCTGAACTATTTTTTAACACGGAGTTATCATGAAAAACCTTATTCGCTTACTACCAATTGTCCTGATCGCTGGTTGTAATTTTTCGTCTTCAGATTCAGATTTAATCGCTAATGATATCGACTTGAACCAAGTGCTTGATGTGACGGTTGAAACCATCTATGCATTTGAGGGAAATCACCCAGAGCTAACGGGAACACAAGACAGTGATCCAGATGGCGCATTTTTGCAGTTTAGCGAAGACCTCGCTGTTAATTATAACGCTGCGACTCCAGCAATTTATGAAGGCAAGCAAATCGGTGTGATTCCTCAAGAAGATGCATCGCTCATTGCATTTGACGATACCAACGGCAATGCAAATTATGACGAAGGCGAAGATGCCTTGTATCTTATTGAAGTTGACGGTGAAAATTCTCGCGTAATTGCCACAAGTCGAAGTGGTGCGGTTAATGATTCACGCATCAGTGGCACTGGCTTGCTAACTGGTATGTTGATTGGCAGCATGTTGAGCCGTCAACGTGCGTCTGGTGCAAACCCAGCGTCAAAGAAAACCCAAACCGCTAAGCAAGCTCGTTCACGCGCTGGTTCAGGCAGTCATTCTCGCGGAAAATAACGTCCTTTATCGCTTGTCGTGCTCAGAGATACTGTGCGCGGTTGAGCTTTAAGAGCATTGATTTCTTTAAGCGGCTTAGACTTTGTTCTAGGCCGTTTTTCGTTTCGCCCTTTTTGAAAACTATTTGTTAACCAAGATGGTCTGATTGTGTCCTCTAATTCAAGTCCTGTTTCTAGCCTAAGCAACGCCCAAGCGGGCGTCTTGCTGTTTTCCATTCTGATTGTCGCTTTGTGCGGCATAGTCTATGAGCTGATTATCGGTACCGTCTCGAGTTACCTGCTCGGTAATAGTGTCTACCAATTCTCGCTGACAATCGGCTTTTTTATGTTTGCCATGGGGGTGGGGTCATGGATTTCTAAATTTTTCGATAAAGAATATATTCGTAACTTTGTGACCATTGAAGTTGCCATAGCTCTGGTAGGCGGCATTAGCAGCACACTGCTTTTTATGGCGTTTCCGTTCGCGCGACCGCTCTATGAGCTAACCATGTATACCCTCATCTTGATTATCGGTGCTTTGGTGGGCATGGAAATTCCAATACTTACAGCCTTGCTCTCGCAAAAGGATGAAGTGCGAGATTCTATCGCCAATGTGATGTCGCTTGATTATTTAGGTGCCCTGATCGGTTCAGTAGCGTTTCCGCTGTTGTTGTTGCCGAGCCTTGGTTTGGTTCAATCCTCGTTTGCGATTGGCTTGATTAATATTTTGGTTGCCACCGTTAATGTGTTTATTTTTAGAAAGCATCTAAAGAATTTTCAAGCTCTTTTGTTTGCCTGTGTAGCGATATTAATCATGCTGTTTGTCTTTATTGTTTACGGCACGCACATTACTCGTTTCGCTGAGAAGCAACTTTACTTCGATCAAATAGTCTATTCAGAGCAAACTAAATACCAAAAGCTTGTCGTTACACGTTCTACCGCCACGCATGACCAACGTTTATACATCGATGGGCATATACAGTTTTCGTCGAGAGATGAGTATCGCTATCACGAATACCTTGTTCATCCTGTGTTGGCTGTGCCCGGCAAAATTGAGAATGTGTTGATCCTGGGCGGTGGCGACGGTCTAGCTGTTCGTGAAATTTTAAAACACGAAGGCGTAGAGCAAATTCATTTAGTAGATATTGATCCTGAAATGTTACGCATTGCCGCTGAGCTGCCGATGCTCAAACGCCTCAATAAAAACAGCATGGCCTCGGATAAATTGACCACATTTGCTGAAGACGCGTTTAGCTTTATTAATAAGCCCGGTTTGATGTACGACCGCGTTATTATCGATATGCCAGACCCTCATAATGAAGCCATCAATAAGCTCTATTCTCGCGAGTTTTATAAGATGATCTCACGCCGCATGGAGCCTGATGGTGTGTTAGTAACCCAAAGTTCTTCGCCGTTTTTTACCAGAAACGTCTATTGGTCGATCGAGAGCACTTTATCTTCAGTGTTCGACAATACTTCAAGTTACCACACGTCTTTACCGTCGTTTGGTATTTGGGGTTTTCATATGGCACGCAATACGGAGGGCTTTCCCGTCGATTGGACTTTTGATATTGAGACTCAAGCGATCACCGCAGAAACGATGCAAGCGTCTACCACTTTTGGTAAAGATATCGCGCAGTTAGAGGCACCTATTAACTCAATTATGGAGCCCAAGCTGTACCAGCTTTATATAGATGATCTCAAGAAGTAAATTAAAAACTGTGACTTTTTGCTTTTTTTATAAAGACAGATCCTGTTGAAGTCGTCTATGATTTAGTCATTCGCAAGATAATGTTGTGTGGACTTTCTTGCAAGTGCGGTGCTCATTAGTGTGATGAGCACTTTAATAAGGAATATTATTAGATACTGATCCTTGGGGGGAAATGTATGAATTACCTATCTATTTTATTAGATATTGCTCGTTGGGCGTCGCCTAAAGCACTGTCTCATGTCTCTTTTGAACTTGGTTTCAAAACTTCGAAATACGCAACTATTTTTACTAATTATTGATCAACCAATAGTTTTTTTGCGTTAGTTTTTTACGATCGTTTTGGGTACTGAAGTGCTAAGTCACTTATTTATCTCGGATGTGTCGTCAATTTTTTGAGGTTTTATGAGTTTAAAATTAGTAATGTATTCGAGTGTCGCTAAACCGACAACGTTGAGCGCGCAAATATCTGATGGCTTATCGTCTATTGTTAAGGAGTGCAAAAGTAACAACCCTGCTAATGAGATTTCGGGCGTACTTTATTATCGCCAAGGTCGATATTTGCAAATCATTGAGGGAGAGTCGACCAAAGTTGATAAATTAATGAGTAACATTTTGAAGGATGAGAGGCATACTAACTGCCTAATTCAATTGCACGCCGAAATCTCCCAACGTACCTTTGACAGATGGCACCCGTTGATCAATATTTCGGTTGCTGACCCGTACCTGCGAAACTTTTTAAACCGTTTCGCCGCGGAATTAAAGGCGTTGAGTCCTGAACGCAGAATTGCATTTAATCATTTCTTTGAGAAGGAAAAACAGAGTGGGAAAACTAAGGTTATTCAACAAGGTTATCAAAATACCTTAAATGTATTTGGTGATCATGTTATTAGCCTGAATGGAAAGCCCGATTTTTCAAAGTCAAAGCTCACACCGCTTATGGTTAATGTGTGTCGTTTACTTGCAAGGCAGGCCCGTACATTCGAGCAGTTAGTTATTGAGTATGGCCCCAGTAAGCGTGATGAAATTATGGTCTTATTACGTGCTCTGAACCATAAGGGTTTATTGAGCTATGGTGAGGATGATATGGCTTCGGTGAGTAATAGCAGCCGTATTGAGATACGGTCTCAATCTAAAGCCAGGCTTTCAAGCTTGATGTAGTTTCTCGTTTTTAGAGTTACGGCAATAGATCGGCGATATAAGGCTTGCCTTCTTTTAACTCCTCTAAGGATAAACCTTTAAGCTCATGTGGAAACACGAGCCACTCGTCGGTCTTGTTGATGTAGTAATCGGGTTGTCGCTCGGTGACATTACGGCTCGGCTTATACCACGGGCAGGCAATCTTTATATTTGATGGCATATTGCGGCGAGTCTTCTTTTTAAGGCTCTCAAAGATAGCATCGATGCTTCGACCTGAATCAAATACGTCATCGACGAGCAGCACATTGTCGTCGGCGTCTATGTTGTCGATGATGTAATCAAGGCCATGAACTCGCACCACTTTTTCTTGTTGGCCAATTCCTGTATAGGAAGAGGTGCGGATTGCGATGTGATCAGTTTCGACGCCAACAAAATCTAAGTACTCTTGAATTGCGATTCCCACTGGAGCGCCACCGCGCCACACACCGATGATAAAGTCGGGGTCAAAGTCGCTGTCATGAACCAATTTAGCGAGCTTGAACGAATCGCGAAGTAGCTCTTCGGCGGTGATAAATGTTTTTTGCATAATTACTATTTAGATCTTTGGCGTTATAAGACACTGAATTTGAGTGCGAAAATAATGGCGATCACATAAACCGCAGCTGGGCATTCGTTTGCCTTACCGGCAAAGAGCTTGATCAGAGCGTAGCTAATAAATCCAATACCAATACCATCAGCAATAGAGTAACTCAAAGGCATACTCAAAGCCCCAACAACAGCTGGTGCTGATTCAGTGACATCATTCCAGTCTAAGTCTGCGATAGAGCGAATCATCAAACAGGCCACGAACAAAAGCGCTGCCGCAGTTGCAAACGCTGGTATGCTTTGCGCGAGTGGAGATATAAAGAGGCAGAGTAAGAACAAGAGGCCCGTGACAACTGCGCTCAAGCCGGTGCGCCCTCCGGCTTCAACACCTGCAGCGCTTTCTACGTAGCTTGTTGTCGATGAAGTGCCAAGCAATGCGCCCGCCGCGGTTGCGCCAGAGTCTGCAAGTAAGGCCTTGTTTAGTCGAGGTAGTTTGCCATCTTTATCAAGCATGTTGGCGCGTGTGGCAACGCCAACCAGAGTGCCAGCCGTATCGAATACATCGATTAAGAGTAAGGTCAGGATTATGGTTAGCATTGACATATTCAACGCGCCGGCGATATCAAGTTCAAGCAATGCACTTGCCGGCGGAGGTGCGGATAGCACGCCTTTGAATTCTGTAATGCCGCTGAGCCATGCGATTGCGGTAACGGCAAGAATGCCGATTACTACCGCGCCAGCAATTTTTCGTGCGGTTAGGGCAACAATGATTACGAAGCCAAGCATCATTAAAATAGGCCCTGGTGTGGCGATCTTGCCCAAGCTAACCAGCGTTGCTGGATTATCGACAACTAAGCCGCCACCGGTTAAGGCGATAATGGCTAAGAACAGGCCGATGCCGGCCGCCATACCCAATTTGAGTGACTTAGGAATGGAGTTGATCAACCATTCCCGTATCGGCAATACGCTAATGATGATAAACAACACACCAGAAACAAATACCGCGCCCAAGGCTACTTGCCAGCTGGTATTCATGCCGATGCAAATACCAAACGCGAAAAACGCGTTTTGTCCCATGCCCGGCGCCAGCGCGATTGGGTAGTTGGCATACATGCCCATAATAATGCTGCCTAAGGCGGCAGCGACACAGGTCGCCACGAACACGGCGCCGAAATCCATGCCTGCTTGGGATAATATCGATGGGTTCACCACCGTTATATAAGCCATCGCCAAAAATGTGGTGAGCCCAGCAACAAGCTCTGTTCGAATTGAACTGTTGTTTTGCTCTAGTCTAAAGAAACTGCTTAACCAATTAGTCATGACGTGCCCATTTTAATCAGAGGGTAAAATGATAGGAAAATACAGTGAGCCTACAACGCGGTTTTATACAAGTAGCTCACGTAAGCCGCACTACCGGGATTTGATAATTGAGTCAGCGATTTTTAGAACCGCCATTTCAAAGCTGTCGCTGATTTTGCCTTCGCCAGTTTCTAAAGAACCGATCATCATTAAGTTGTCGGCCATCTGAAAGTTCTCGATACTCTGTCCGTGTACATCATGTCCTGGCTTATCTTTTGAGAGTGGGTAATGTTTTGCTACACGATCTGAATAGATGCCTGGTTTTTCAACCTTACCGTAAAAAGGTTTGGCGTCGTAGTAGGCGAACACAGGCTTGTCGAGGCCGGCCATGTAGCCCATCTCAAAGGCAGTGCCAACGTCCATGCTTGGTCCGCGAAAACGAACCATGTTGGCGGTAATGAAATCAGCTTTTTTCATTAAATCGATATTGGCGTGGTAAATTTTCATGCCCGTAGCGAAATCGGGTGCAAAGTTTTCGATCTGGTTATCCATTGGGTATAAGCCGACGAGCTTAAATGACCAATTGTTTTCTTGGTTTAAGCGCTCAATGGTCGCCTTTTTGTTTATCCCAGGGGCGATGGGGTCGGGTAAAAATACCTCTGGGCCGGCAAGGTAAATATAGTATGTTGATTGATGAATGGGCGCGGTGTTTACAACCGACTTCCCAGTTGCGCAGCCTTGCAAAAACAAACCGACTAATATGATAGAAAAAATATTTCGCGAAACGCGCAGGTAATTATTTAAGCTCACTCGTGATTCTCCAGTGTGTGTGGGCGAAGCATGTCTATAATACCGTTAACTAAGTTAGATTAGTATTTCACTATGCAAATTGAATCACAAAAAACTTTCTCCGAATGGCTCAGTGACTTGCCTAAAGCCGAGCTCCATCTGCATATAGATGGAACTCTACAAGCGCATCGTTTGTTGTCCTTAGCGAAAAAAAACGATATTGCCTTGCCGTATTCAACTCAAGAGCAAGTAGAGGCAGCCTATCAATTCGAAAATCTTCAGAGCTTTTTAGATTTGTACTATCTAGGGGCATCGGTGTTAATCGACGAGAGTGATTTTTATCACTTAATGATGGACTACCTCCTCAAGTGCAAAGAGCAAAACATTGTGCATGCTGAGATAATGATTGAGCCGCAAACCTATGCCCCTAACGGGGTGTCGTTTGTGACTATGATGCGAGGGTTTGATCGAGCAATTGAGCAAGCACAACAAGAGTGGGGACAGTCTGTTGCCCTGATACTGAGTTTTCTGCGTCACCTAGATGAAGATCAATGCTTGGAAACACTTGAGCAGGCTAGAGCCTTTAAACAGTCTTTTGTCGCAATTGGTTTAGCCAGTGCTGAGAGAGATAATCCGCCCGCCAAGTTTGCACGGCTTTACCGGGCGGCCCAAAGCCAAGGTTATAGAACCACCGCCCATGCAGGCGAAGAAGGGCCGGCTAATTTTATTTGGGATAGCTTGAGAGTATTAAATGTTGAGCGGATTGACCACGGTGTGCGTTGCGTCGATGACACTGCTTTGCTTAATCACTTGATCAAGCAACAAGTCGCATTAACGGTCTGCCCTTTGTCTAATACCAAACTCTGCGTTTTTGACGACATGAGTCAACACAATATCCTCGATTTGCTCGATAGAGGGCTGCTGGTCACTGTTAATTCAGACGACCCTGCATATTTTGGCGGCTATTTAAATGAGAACTTTTTGACACTGCATGAACATCTATCAATGACTAGAGAGCAAGCGCTTAGGCTTGTCGAAAATAGTTTTAAGGCGAGCTTTTTAAATGATGGCGATAAAGTTCGATATTTAGAAGAGCTGTCGCAAGCCGCAAAGGCGTCCTAGCCATTTTTTAGTTGTGTCGCTGATTGACTCGTTTATCAATCAGGAGTAATTTTCGAAGTATTGAATTGGCTCAAATATTTAGTATCGCTGATATTCGTGACCAGTAACATTAAGACTGAAACTATGGCGGTGCTGCAAAGGCACTTGAGTAGGTGACACCCATGTTTACAACTGATCTTGCTCTACTCGGTTTCTTGGCGATTGCCTTGTGTGTGCTGACTATTCAGCGGCTATTTTTTACTCGTCGTTACTCCAATCTTCTTGGCTTGGTTGCAGCTATTGCCTTTGCTTGCTCCTATGTCATGTTTGAAGGTTCCATTGTGCCTTCGTTCAGCCAGGCTAGCGCCTTAAGCTGGCTGGATATGGGAGGTTTTAAACGAGTGCTTGGTGTTTTATTTTGGCTAAGTATGGCTTATCTTTGCAACGCCCTTATAAAGCATTTCGTGTACCCACGCAGACTCACCGCTGAGGGCGACTCGAAAGTACCGCTGCTAATAAAGTACTTAGTGACCGTTTTGGTATATTTAGCGGCGCTTATCTGTATTGTCGGCTTGGTCTACGGGCAATCAATTATCGGTTTAATGACTGCCTCAGGCGCGGTTTTGTTAGTGATTGCCTATTCTGCTCGAGCTCAAATTGATGAAGTGTTTGCTGGCTTGGCAATTAACATTAATGCGCCGTTTGAAAAAGGGGATCTAATTCAGCTCAATGATGAGTGGGGCTATGTCAAAGAAATCGATTGGCGAAGCATTACCTATCTTGATATGGATAATAACTACGTGGTTGTGCCAAACACGAAGTTGGCGGCCAGCAAAGTTCGAAACTTAGACCGCCCACGCGCGCTTACCCGGCGGGTGTTGCATATTCGCGTTGAATACAACGTGCCTCCTCGCGTAGTTACTGAACAATGTGAGGCGGCGATGGAAGAATGTCCGCATATCGTGCCGCATCCATGGCAGTCGGCTGTTTACTATGATCAAGATGAGACCGGTATTCGGTATCGACTGTTCTTTTATATTCGTCATTTTGATCACTGGTGGGTCGCAAGCGACGAGCTGATGAATGCAATTTGGTATCGCTTTGCACGTCGAGAAATTCGTTTTGCTCAACAGCGTAAGCTCAATTACTCTAGCCCCGAAGACGCTAAGCGTAGCCTACCAGATTCGGCCTACGATGATGCTAATTGGCGCTCATTGGTAGACCGATTTAATCAAGTGCCCATGTTCGATGGTATGACCTCAAAAGACATGGAAGAGTTAGCGCGTTCGGCGGAGCTACATGTTATAGGCCCTCCTGAGAAAATCATTGAAGCAGGCTCGTTGCGATCGTCGATGTTTTTAATCGCATCGGGCTCTGCTGATGTGTTCGAAGTGGATAAGCATGGCCAAGAAACATTAATGGCATCTGTCGGCGAATCAGAAACTCTCGGCTTGATGGCATTGCTAACCGGCAGTCCGCAAAAGACCACGATTAGAGCGAAAGAAGAATCAGCGGTATGGGAAATCAGCAGTGATTCGTTGCATGCCGTGTTCGATAAAAAGCCAGAAGTTATGGACTCAATTGCCGCAAGTGTGGCGCGCTGGCAGGCGGAAGAAGATGACGCAATCAATGCGATTAAAATGAACCGCCAGCAAGAGCGCCAATTCATACAACAACGCACCGATCGTTTGAGCAATAGAATTGCACGCTTCTTTCAGCGTGAAGTTAAGCAGGACGATAACTCTGGTGGAGAGGAATATACTAACTACTAAGGCAGCTATAGCCCGGCGAGGGTGTAAAGGGCACATCTTCTCAACATGCTGTTTAGCGTAGTTTTTCTTGTTTAGGTTTTATTGCTTAGGCTTTATTAGTTCGCGAGCAGATTGCTTTAGGTGAAGAGATGCAGCCTGCCAAACCTGCTATTAATCCCCTATTTGAGCCCGGTGTCTAAAATCTGTTGAGCCATCGATGCGGATAGGCGCCGACTCACTGGCTAGGCAATAGTAACTCGATACCGAAGTGTCAGACCAAAAAAAATCAGCCCTAAGTGGCTGATTTTCTTCAATGTTCGACTGGTAGCTATGACCATTATGAAAACAGAAACAAAAATGCGTCTATTTGCACATTAAAAAACCTAAAATGATATTAGGTTTTATATATATTCATTTATATTCAATGGCTTATATTTTATTTAAGTGCTATATAACCACTTAACGTAAATTTCAATGTCTCAAAATGTGCCTAAAAATCGCATATGAGAATAGTTTTTAAAGCTAGTCAATTCGAGCATGGTCTCAAATATAAAACAGAATACGCAGAGCGCTGCCTCCGATAAGTGGTTAGATCGACTCGGCGCAAAATTTCCAATGACCCGTAAATGCTTAGATGTGCTTAAAGCATCTGGCGCAGATTCTAAGGATATCGAATTTATAGTATATCAACTCCATGAATCATTTTCGCACTGCAAGGACGTAGCTTATAGCTACTATCCAAAGGGACTCATTGAAGAGCTTGAGCTACTTAAAAAGGAATATGAAATAAGCCCACCAAAGGTTGACCCGTCTCTTACTGTTCAGGCGAAGAAGCCTGCCAAGGCTTTTCTGTTTCGGATATTGGGAAAGAGTACTACGCAAGTAGATACATCGCCACTCCATATGATTCGCGTGCTCACACTCTGCAACTATATCAACCAAAATAATCAAGCCGACCCTAAATCGCTTAGTGAAGTGTGTGACATTATTTACGAACTGCGAGGCAGCTATGCAAAGAAAAACAAGTATTTTAAAGCTGTAAAGTCGATCCCCAAAGCCACGACAAAAAATATCGATAAGTATTTGATCCTTGTTGCTGATGCCGTGGGCGCGAATATCGCTTTATCTACGAAAGCGCTGAAGGAGAAAATTGTTGTTCCTAAGAAGCCCGTAAAAAATATTAGCACTACGAAGGGCAATAAGAAAACAAGTAGACGCGAAAGAATTGAGGCTGATCCGCTCTCTTTCGAAGGAGACGCTAAACAAGTTCTCCCTGTTGATTGGGATCGTAAGACCGACTCAAGTGGTTGTTTTGAGGAAGATACGCAATGGGTCGTCGACTACAACAAAAGCGAATTCAGTGTTGAGAATATATCACCGGAGACAACGGTTGAGGTCAGCGAGGAAAAAAGAGCGGCGAATCGACGACGGGTTACAAGATGGATCGATTCAGTTCAATCAGTATCAATGAATCACAGCAACAATTGGAATGAGATTGAGCGCGATCAGTTTATCCAACGACTGATGGAAATGCTGGAAGAGAGTAGTGAAGAGAAACGTTGGTTGGGCACTATAATGGGGTTGTGCTATTTCACTTCTCAACCAATTTCTACTGTTCTGAATTGGTCATATGGAAATTCAGGGGAGATATCTACTCAAGGTGTTTATCAAAGAAAGTATGAGCTGCCGCCCTCGATATATACTCCTAGCGGGAGTGCCGTAGGTAATCATACGCTCAGCGATGACTCGATAGACTTGCTTCTTCCAGGCATTTTGTGCTCTCAATTCGATGAGGTCTTTAGATATGGAGCAAAGTTACATTCAGGCTTTTTAAGCAAGGTTTCAGATGTTGAGCATGAAGTTAAAGTTTCCTTGAATGAATGGTCAGAGCATCGACGATATAGGCTATTTTATGATCGCCTCTTTACTCAACTCCGAAATCAAGTATCAATCATTTCGAGAAATGCGTTCTACGTTTTTATTCTCTGTGGCTCCGAAGCTCACGCGAACCCGAACATTAATTACTATGTAGCCGCTTCAAAGAGCCGTCTTATTGATGTATGGAGTGCTGCTCAGTCGAATTTGTTAGAGAGTGGGCATTAATGTCGGGTTTTATCGGGTGTCACGCCGTCAGTCCTAAGGCTATTCGGAAACTTCTGAGCGCTCTCCGAGAATTGGTTTCTCTGCCTGCTGATAATTTCGTAGATCAGCACAACAACATGGTTATGTACACCTTGACCGTCGGTATGCTGACAACTGGTCATAGGCCGACACGGGATCCGTTTTGCTATAGAAGGGATATCTGTACGGAAACAGAGTTAATAAGGATCGAAGATAAGTATTCAACTTCGAATACTCGGCGCCGGTATGTGCCTATGGTGAAAGGATTTAGATTGCAGCTGCTTGAATACAATGATCATCTTTTGGGTTTACTCGACCGAGTCTGGGATGAAGCTAATCATGAAAAAAGAAAACTCGGAAAAAATGATGCGAAAGCACGTCAAATGGATCATCTGTATTCTCTAATACTTAACCTAGTGCAAGGAAGCAGCACGGTGAATCTTCCTTATCTTTTTCTTTTAGGCGAAGACCTTTCTATTCAGTCAATCAGTAAAAAAGTTATTGAGACTTATTGGAAAAAGCATGTTGATATCGAGGCAAATTCAGGACGTAAGAATTTAGCAACGTTGATACTTGCTCAAAGTGGTTCGCTAGAGATCGTGAATATGCTACTTGGGCACTCTCCTACGCCATTGCCAATCATCAATAAAAACACGGAAGTCTCCATGCAGTCTTATATCGAAGAGACAAAGAGGCTCATTGAGAAAATATTCTCAAGCATCGGATTGGAGCCGGTTAGTAGCCTTGTCAGGACCTCAAAGAAAAACCATTTAGGTATTAGGCGACCGGTTCCCGATGACTATCCGTATTCTCACAAGTTATTGGGTCCTGAGGAAAGGGCTCAGAAACGATTCGCGGCGAAGCGATTGTTCGAAAAAGATGTCGACACTTTAATCTCTATTTTACAAAAAGGCTCGGCAGCCGAAAAAGGTGTTAACGTTGAAGAGCTTCTCCGGAAGGTATTCGAAAGTAACTTTCCTATACAAGAAAAAGAAAGGCTTATTCTCGAAGAGTTATCTCAGCGTTTTTCTGAGGTGGTGGCAACGCTGCCTAAGTTAAGAACCTTTGTGCATCAACAGGATGATGAGATACCTGCAGATTTAATTCTCAAACTCAATAATCTCTATGCATATCGAAATCGGTGGTTCGAGGTTGTTTGCAAAAAAAGTAAGCAAATCGACCCTTATGAAACAGCGGCGAGAAGAAAAGCAGCGGCAATAATTACAGCAGCCCTTTTTGGAGGGTCTTATGAGCACGATACTTTAAGGCGCATTGCTTCTACTATTGTAACGCCTAGTCTTTCAGCGTTCGGAGACCTAGAGTTAGACATCTCCTTAGAAGACGAGAATTCGAAAATTTTTTATTGGCAGCCAGACTTGTTTACATCTGCTCTATTGGTCGGCCTTTATCGAACTGAAGGTGCCTCGGAGCTAACTATTTCTGAAGTATCCAAAGAAATTCAAATCATGCTCAAGCAAATTGGCTTGATTCCCGAACGCTGGAAAAAGACAAAAACAAATGACGTTTATTATGCGCTAGCGACTGCTGCGGGATCCTGCGCTTACTATGAGCTGCCCGCATATCTTGCTTGCTATGCTACTGGTCGTAGACGAAAACCATGCTTAAGCCCTCTTGCAAAATCACGTATAGCGACAGGGGCAGTGGGCAGTCTCGACGTTGAAATACTGGAGGAACGTAAAAACGAGATAACATTATCTGGTAGCAAGCGAGTAAGCTTTTCACCTAATGTTGCAACGCCTTCCCGATTAATCATTTTGGAGCTAAGGCGTATTTTTAATGATGAGCAGTCTAAGGAGAGCGAAGGAAAGGCAAAGCACTCTAGAACAGTTAATAAGTTGCTAGCAAAAAGGATAGCGGGTATCGCAGCTTTTCACTCTGAAGCTCCTCACATATGTTTGCTTCACTTAGATTGGGCACAATCAATTTGTCAGCATGGGACTCAAAAAAGAGAGACCCCATCGCTGAGCACGCTTAAGGACTATATTTTAACAACCGCGACGACTCTCTATCATGAGGCATCTGAAATACCTAATTTTAGCAATCTAAGTGCCGAGCAGTATCAAGATGTTTACATTTCGAGCTTGGATTTTAATCAGCGCATGGATCAACATAGCTTGCTGAACCAGTATTATCGTTTTCATCGACACTTGGAGTCCAAAGAAGGTGCCGTTCCATTGGTATGGAGTAATGTGTGGGCGAGTGCTTCGCTTGTATCTGGTCGTATTAGCAGTAATTGTGTGTCGATAGAGGAACTGGATCGTTGTACCGACTACATAGAGTCTGATGCATCGTTGAGCAAGAACGAGAAAATCCTGTACGCAGCGGCGTTAGTACTAATGAGGAACTTTGGGCTTAGATTCTCGGAAGCCTATACTCTCCAACACAATTCAGTTCAATATACTTCAAGCGTAGATGGTCATCACGAGAAGGATATAGGTTTTGTTCAAATTAGGACAAATAACGTTTATAAGCGCCGAGGTAAAAGTGGTTCATCTGTTAGGTCAATACCGCTTCTCAGAAAGTTATCGTTGAAACATCAGAGGCTGCTTGAGAGGCTTCTTAGAATGACTGAACTAGAAGTGAAGGATGAACAACATATTGGTTTGATGCGAGAGACTTCTGGAAGACGGGCTTTAGTCGACCGAGGTAAAATGAATGCATATCTCAATAACTTGCTTAAATTAGTAAGTGGCGACTCCGAACTACACGTTCATCACTTACGGCATTCATTTGCCTCAGATGTGGCCGCTGCAATAGCTCGTATGCGATATAACCCGACTAATCTAAAGATGTATCCAAATGCCAAAAGGCAGCTCGAGAGGTGGGAAAATGATTTCGATGTTTCGAAACTGATTTTCTCGCGAGAAAACTCCCAAGCTTTGCGCGACCTCGCAATGGCGCTCGGCCATGCAGATTTATCAACATCGCTAGCTCACTACATTCATTCGATCGAGTGTGTCGAAACAATGGGTAATGCCGACCTCTTTGAGCACAAATTCAAGTATTTAGATGGCAGGCTGACTGATAAAGTAGCTGCCGCTGTCTTAAACGAGAAGTATGATGCCTATCGCGCGCGAAAGGGCAAGCTCATTAAGAATAACGAAGGGAGATCAGATAGCGATGGTCCGCTCTCTGAGTTCGCGTTCTACAATTCTGTAAATCACCATATTAGAAAGCTTCGTCTCTCAAGTTCAAATGTTTGTCCTATGGTCCCATACTCTGCTCCTTCAGAGGTTGGTTCTGCAGCGTTCAAGGAAATTAAGGTGGATCCAACTACTATTCAGCAGATATTTTATTACTTTGTAAATGGCAAAGACGATGAAATGGTCATCGAGCGAGCCTCGCAAATATTTGGGCTGACACACAATCAGGTTGGCGATATTTATCAAATTGCACAAAAGAGCGCTCGAAGATCAGATTACCTTCTTGGGCCAATACGTAATCCAGAATTTCTTGATCATATACTTTCCGAGAGAGCCCATAAGAGGTGTCTGAATTTTCTTGCTCTGGCTAAAAAGCTAATCGATAAAATGGATATGGAAAAATTAGCTTTGCTAGATAATGGACTTGATGTGTTTATCTCAAATTTGGAGTTAAATCGGCGAGGAAGAAGAGTAACAAAAAAAATGATTTTTGATGATGTGGATGACAGATCGAAATACATGAGAATGCTTAGCTACCTTAAGATACCGGTCTCAAAGACTCATCAAGAAACAAGCAGTGAAGACTTGTTCGAAAATTCAAAGAAAATGAATTTTAGTAGGACTGCCACAAAAACTAGATCTAGGTCGCAATATCGACGCGACAAAAGTTTTGTTTTTCGTCTAGATAAAGACCAGTTGTCTGCGCACTCTCTAGGCAATGAAAATACGTTGCTTCACTGTCTTTTTGTCTTGTATTGCTGGCGACAGATAAGTCAATGAGGGTTAGAAGCAATTGCTTAGGAGGGCTCAAGCTGGATGTGACGACCTTTAAGAAATGCACTGGAAAATCTATAAAAATAAATAGCTTTATCGTCATTCTAGTGGGCTCTTTATATTAAGCGTCTTATTCATCAAAACATGTGTATAGATTTCGGTGGTTGAGACGTCAGAATGCCCCAATAGATCTTGAATTACTCGTATACTTGTTCCTCGCTCGAGTAGCCTCGTTGCGAAGGAGTGTCGAAAAGTGTGTGGAGTACCATTCTTATTTATTCTGGAAAAAGCGATTGCTTCCTTAACCTTTCGTTGCAAAGACTTTTCATTGACATGATGTCTTCTAGGAGTGCGGCTTGCCATATCGAAGCTGATTGTTCTAGCGGGAAACAAGTATTGCTCAGCAAAAGTTTTAGAGTCTTGGCTCAGCCTATCTGCGATGTTGTCAGAAATATAGACACTTCCCAAACCTCTTCGCAAGTCAGCCTGATGTTGCATGTAAGTGTTATTGATCTGCAGTTCGAGAGCCTTCGTTAGGCTCTTTGGCAGTACAGTGACTCGGCTTTTACCTCCTTTGCCGTTTTCTACAATTAAGCGTTTATTGTCAAAGTCGATATCTTTGATTCTGAGTGAAACGACTTCATTGACTCTCAAGCCTCCTCCATACATGAGATTAGTCATCAACTTCCATGGTGAGGACATGGTGTCAATAACAGCAAGAGCTTCGAAGTGCGAGAAGACAACAGGCACCTTGCGTTTCTTTTTAGCCGGAGTTATGTTTAAAGTACCTAGAGGTAGCTCTAAAAACTGGTTAAACAGAAATGCGATTGCGTTTAGCGCAGCTTTCTGGGTATTAGTTGTAACATGGCAGTCTACGGCCAAATGATGTAAAAATTGCTCGACATGAGCGCTTTTCATTTCTTCGGGATGCTTCATTCGATGAAACTTAATAAACCGCTTTACCCAATTGACATAAGACTTTTCTGTGGACCAAGATAGTTGGCGTTTCCGAATAAAAGCTCTTAGGCGATGGATAAACTTATTGGGCGAAATAGGTATAGGGATCCTATTTTCAGGTATCTTTGCCATGATTCCTCCTTGAATCAGATGTTTTTAGCTTTACGATGCTATCATATGCGCATTTAGTGCGCATATTTAAAATAAGTCTACAAATTCAAACTATTGTGCGAGACTTTTGTTAAGAGTTCATGGTTTAGTCTATTATTAAAACGCCCATCATTTGTTGCTAACGGAAAGTTATAATGAATACAAAAATACTTGGACAAAAAATATCCCGACACTTTATCGGATAATAAAACTGTTATGAAATACTAAAATGAAATCCGGCCACACTAAATACAGATGTGCTAAATGCGATAATATTTTTTCCGACTATTGGTACAACTATTATCAGTTCAATAATGGTAGTTTCGTGAAGTGTCCTAGTTGTGAGACTAAATTAGTCATTAATTTTGACTATAGAAACGCAGCTAAATTAAGCGACTTTTGTTTAGTTCTGGCGGCAATAATTGTGTGCATTTCATTAGTTTCTATGCTTTTTTTTCCTTTTAAAAGTGTTGGAATTTACGTACTAATTGTAGGTTCTATTATTTTACTCCCACTATTTTATATTGAAGATTACATTCGAGCCCCAGAGGTTTTTCCATTTATTAAGAAAACAATTGAACTAAATCCCAAAAATGATTCATAACAAGTTCAAAAACGAATATGTCAGCAAGCTGACACGGACGCCGCATAAGACGCGGCGCCCGTTTTAAAGGCGTTA
>CAKZRZ010000271.1 GCA_937918955.1 uncultured Arenicella sp. | reverse complement strand
ATCGACACCTTGATGCTGTTTATGGCTAACATGGCATGGAACTCGAGCATGAACACGGCCAATACCATGGCAATGTTGCGTGAGAAAAATGAGGACGGCGAATATAAGATTCCGTTCATTGTGAACTCCGACGCCTTCCATTCAGAGATGGTCAATTATTCTGATTTAGTGTTGCCTGACACTACTTTCTTAGAGCGTTTCGATACCATCTCAATGTTAGATCGCCCAATCTCGGAAACCGATGCAGCATGTGATTCAATTCGGCAACCTATTATCGAGATTGATCGGGATGTTCGTTCATGGCAAGAGGTTCTGGTCGACCTTGCAGGCCGTTTAGACTTTCCGGCGTTTAAAACTGAGCAGGGTGAAAATAAATACGAAGACTACAAAGACTTCATTATTAACCACGAGCGAGCGCCAGGAATTGGTTTCTTAGCTGGCTGGCGTGGAAAAGATGGCGACCAACATTTGTTTGGCGAACCTAATCCAAATCAATGGGATGCTTACATCGAAAATGAGTGCTTTTTCGAGTACAAATTGGACCCTAGCCAACGGTATTATCGTCACGCCAATAAAGATTACTTAGAGCTGGCCAAGAAAGCCCATTGGGTCGGTTCAACCGAGCAAATTTTGATCGAGGTCTACTCAGAGCCACTGCAGAAATTTCGATTAGCCGGCCAAGGATTGTATGACGGCCCAATGCCGAGCGATGCCCAACATAAGCAACGCTTGAGTGAGCATTTCGATCCCTTGCCATATTTCTATATGCCTCTAGAGCAACAGCGAATCGATACCAATGAGTACCGTTTTCATGCAGTGACTCAGCGGCCCATGTTTATGTACCATTCTTGGGATTCGCAAAATGCTTGGTTGCGCCAGATTAGCTCGCAAAACTATTTGTACATGAATCGCCAAGAGTGTCTGAACTCGGGCATTGCTGACGAAAGCTGGGTCTGGGTTGAGTCGCACAATGGTAAAATTCGAGCGCAGGTTAAGCATATGGATGGCGTTGAAGCTAATACCGTATGGACATGGAACGCCATCGCCAAAGCGCCAGGCGCGTGGGGGCTCGATAAAGATGCCAATGAAAGCAAAGATGCGTTCTTGTTAAATCACCTGATTTCAGAGCTCCTGCCACCTAAGCAAAGTTTTGCTGATATAACAAACTCTGACCCAGTAACCGGCCAGGCGGCGTGGTATGACCTTTGTGTGAAAATCACCCCAGCGGCCGATGGTGAAACTGGAGCGTGGCCTCAATTTGAGCAGGTTCTGCCGCTGCCGAATCAAGCGTCTTCGCCAACAGAAATCAGCTATGCAACGCACCAAAACGTCAACTTAAAACGATCTTTCAAAGACATTTTGACGCGAGGTAAAAAGTAATGAAACTCGGTCTTGTTATTGATTTAGACACCTGTGTTGGCTGTCATGCTTGTGCCACCGCGTGTAAACAATGGAATACCTCAGGTACTATTGGCCCGCTATCTGATCAGCTGCCCTATGGTAAAGATCCAAGTGGGTCTTGGCTAAATCGTATTCGCACTTTTGAAGTAAATAAAGCTGAAGTGAATCAAGCAAACCTGCCCAGCGAAGGCTGCGGCTCACAAGTGTTCGATTTACATGCCTTAGCTACTCAAGGCGAATCAGCCCTGGCGGGTGTTGGAGTCAATGGTTCGCCGGCTAGCAAAACCGTGCATATGCCAATGTCATGTATGCAATGCGAAGACGCAGATTGCGTAACGGTTTGTCCGACGGGTGCTTCTTATAAGCGTGAAGAAGACGGTATTGTTCTAGTAGATCAAGACAAATGTATGGGCTGTAATTTGTGTTCATGGGCCTGCCCCTACGGCGCTCGCGAGCTAGATGAAGAGCAGGGCGTTATGAAGAAATGCACGCTCTGTGTTGACCGCATATATGACCAAAACCTACCCGAGTCAGAGCGCAAACCAGCATGCGTTCTAAGTTGCCCCACCAGTTCGCGAGTGTTTGGTGATTTTGATGATCCGACATCTGAGGTAAGTAAGTTAACCGTTGAACGTGCTGGCCAAGCGCTGATGCCTGAGTTGGGATATAAACCAACTAACCGTTATCTGCCACCGCGTGATAAAGGTGAGGTTGCGGCAATGGAAAAAACCAATGAGCCGGCTCTATCAAAATTAAAAAAGTGGGCCAATAGAATGATTGCGCGATAGGCTTGCGCATACTTTTTGAAACGGCTAACGAAAAAATTTAAGCAAAATGAAACCAGCATTCTCAGTACTATTTTTCACCGTCACTTCTGGCATCGGCTACGGCCTATTGATGTGGCTCGTCGGCGTGCAGTTGATTTCGAGCGCAGCCGTGAATGTAAATAATTTTTTGATTGCAGGCTTCGTCGGCCTCACATTGGCAACTCTCGGTCTATTGTCGTCAACCTTGCATTTGGCCAATCAGAAAAACGCCTGGCGCGCATTTAGCCGATTCAGAACCTCATGGCTATCGCGCGAAGGTGTTTTTTCGTTGGTCTACTATCCAGTAATTCTGGCTTACGCGTTGCTAATCTACTTGAGCAAAGGGGAGCTTAGCTTATTGACGTACACACTCGGTGTCTTATCTGTACTCGTTGCCTTAGCAACAGTGATTTGCACCGGTATGATCTACGCAAGCTTAAAACCGATTCGTCAATGGCATAACCCTCTGGTCACACCACTGTATCTATTGTTTAGTATTACCAGTGGCGCTCTCTTATATGCATGCATGCTGTATGTTTTAGAAGGCCAAGTCTCACGTTCAATTACAGTGATGTTCTTGTTGCTATTGGCGGTTTCGTTTATCGCAAAGATGCTTTACTTTAGAGTGATTGGTAAGCCCGATGGTGCGACTATCGGCAGTGCAACGGGGTTTAGTCAGGCGCATGTAAGGCTATTAGATGCAGGTCATAATGCTGACACCTTTCTAACCAAAGAGTTTGTGTTCGATGCTGGCGCGATGAAACTATTGCGTTTACGTTATTTGATGATTATCCTCGCCTTCGTCGTGCCTTTAGGTTTAGCCATTTTGACACTGGCGTGGGATATTGCTCCTGCGATTTTTATTGCCATGCTGTCTTTGTATGCAGGTCTGTTTTTAGAGCGTTGGTTGTTTTTCGCTGAGGCAAGACATGTTGTGCGTTTATATCATGGCGATCAACGTGCATAATTGGCGCTATTAAACTATTTGTTCTAGCCACTTAACTCTAGCCCTTCGAAACCACTAGCCCTTTAGAAACTATGACTGCACTGATTCTCGACGGAAAAGCCGTCGCTAAAAAAACCGAAGAAGAACTTTCTATTCGCGTTGCCAAACTCAAAGAAGCGGCCAACGGTGCGACTCCTATTTTGGCAACTATTTTAGTTGGTGCAGACCCTGCGTCTGCAACCTACGTGAAAATGAAAGGTAATGCTTGCGCTCGCATTGGCATGGATTCAATTCGTGTAGAGATGTCAGAACAAACTACAACTGAAGAATTGTTGGCGAAGATTGGCGAGCTCAATGCCAACCCAGACGTGCATGGCATCCTGTTGCAACATCCGGTGCCGAGCCAAATTGATGAGCGTGCTTGTTTTGACGCGATCGAGTTAAGCAAAGACGTAGACGGAGTAACCTGTTTGGGTTTTGGTCGCATGGCGATGCAAGAATCAGCCTACGGCAGTGCAACTCCGCAAGGCATTATGCGCTTACTTGAGGCTTATGATATTGAGCTGCAAGGAAAGCATGCAGTTGTTGTTGGTCGTAGCCCAATCCTTGGGAAGCCAATGGCATTGATGATGCTAAATGCCAATGCCACGGTGACAGTTTGTCACTCGCGCACGCAAAATTTACAAGAGTTCGTAGCGCAAGCAGATATTGTTGTGGGCGCCGTTGGTGTGCCTGAACTAATCAAAGCCGATTGGATTAAACCCGGCGCGGTTGTTGTTGATGCTGGTTACCACCCGGGCGGAATTGGCGATATCGAGCTAGAACCACTAATGGAAAAAGCCAGCGCGATCACGCCAGTGCCGGGTGGAGTAGGGCCGATGACAATCAATACATTGATTTATCAAAGTGTTGAGGCGGCTGAGAAAAAATTACTCTCGTAGGTCAAGTTGCGTTGACTGTTTCAAAGCCTCAGTGCGCTCGGCTTGAGCCTTTTTTATTGCGATCCGTTCGCTATAAGATCTTTAACCGCGCTGCTTTATTATGCGATAACGCAGCGTGTCAATAATGCCAATAAGCCAGGTGCCAACTAATACTGAAATACACGCTTTGAACCTAGGAGAATCTTGCCCAAGTAAGGCATCGTAGATCATGTCACGTAAAACGAAAACGTTCGGTATCGTGCCCGATGCTACTATTTTCTGGCTGATCTCTTGAGTGATTATGAAAGCGTCGTAGGCGAGTACAAGAAATGCGGCACTGGCCAATGCAATTAAACAAATTCCAACGATGCGCTTGTTTAAAATAATATGCCCGGCGCCCGGAAACAATAAAGCCGAGGCCAGTACAGCATTGTTCTCAGTTCTCAAATGCACACCCTTGCTCGCTGGCCTAGAGCCTGATTTAGACGACGCCAAACTATTTTCTTTCGCTTTCATCTTTCAAGCACGTAAGGGCAGCACGGCCGGCCGTCGCCATTAGCTTTTTACCATTTTCGGCTAATGCATCTAAGCGTTTTGGTATGAACGCATTCGGGTCAGTCATTCTCGAACTCACGTTTTAGACGCATTCGCGTAGATAGAAGCCAGAGCTACGGCGGCTAGTCGAGCGGTAGCAGGGTCAGCTCTGGAAGTAAGAACAATCGGAACTTTAGCCCCAAGCACAACACCAGCTGCAGCTGCGCCCATAAAGTAAACCATTTGCTTGAACAGTGCATTGCCGGTCTCAATATTTGGAACCAGAAGTACATCGGCGTTGCCGGCAACAGGATGGTCTATCTTTTTCAACTTGGCGGCAGCAGGGGAGACGGCATTGTCAAATGCAAATGGCCCCCCAACGATTGCGCCCTCAACTTCACCAGCCTCGGCCGCGGCAACAACTTCGGCAGCTTCAATGCTTGAAGGCATTACGTCAGTGGCGACTTCGGTCGCCGACAAGGCTGCGATCTTGGGTGTTTCATAGCCAATGGTATGCAAAAGTTTGGTTACGTTACGCGCGATGTCCAACTTGATGGCGACCGTTGGTTGGACATTGATAGCCGCGTCGGTAATGCAGATCGCCGCATCGGAGTTTGGCACAGTCATATGAAATACATGGCTTAAGCGCGTGCCTGTTCGCAGGCCATCTTGCTTATTGATTACGGCTCGCAAGAGGTTGTCAGTATGAATATTGCCTTTCATTAGTGAGGCAACTTCATGGCCTTTCGCTAAGGCAACCGCGGCGCGCGCTGAGGCAACCTCATCG
>CAKZRZ010000270.1 GCA_937918955.1 uncultured Arenicella sp. | reverse complement strand
TAGCAAAATATTAATTGCCAATCGCGGTGAAATCGCTTGCCGAGTAATTCGTACCGCTCGTCGGCTCGATATTAAAACCGTGGCGGTTTACTCTCAGGCTGACGAAAACGCATTGCATGTGAAACAAGCCGACGAAGCGGTGTTTATTGGACCGTCTGCGTCTAGCCAATCATACTTAGTTATTGACAACATTATCGCCGCGGCGCTTAAAACAGGCGCTGAGGCAATACATCCTGGCTATGGCTTTCTGTCTGAGAACGCCGACTTCGCCCAAGCATGCGCCGACAATAATTTGGTATTTATAGGCCCGCCTATACCTGCAATAGAATCAATGGGTTCCAAATCGGCAGCTAAAAATATCATGCAAGATGCCGGTGTGCCTTTGGTTCCTGGCTATCATGGCCGCGATCAGAGTCTCCAAATATTGAAAAAGGCCGCCGATAAAATGGGCTACCCAGTTCTTCTAAAAGCCGTTGCCGGTGGCGGTGGCAAAGGCATGCGGCAAGTCCGGTCAGCAGACGAGTTCGAGAGTGAGCTCAGCATTGCTAAAAGTGAGGCTTTATCAAGTTTTGCTAATGACGACATGCTGGTCGAAAAATATTTGACCGCGCCTAGGCATGTAGAATTTCAAGTTTTCTGCGATGCTTTTGGCAAAGCCGTGCATGTGTTCGAACGCGACTGCACGATTCAGCGCCGTCACCAAAAAGTTATTGAAGAAGCTCCAGCACCCAATTTCAGCCAAGAGCTGCGAGAACAAATGGGCCAAGCCGCCATTCGAGCTGCTCAAGCGATTAATTATCAAGGCGCGGGTACGGTTGAATTTTTACTCGATCAAGATGGCTCATTCTATTTTATGGAAATGAATACTCGGCTTCAGGTTGAGCACCCAGTTTCCGAGATGATCAGTGGGCAAGATTTAGTAGAGTGGCAATTGAGAGTTGCCAACCGAGAACCACTGCCATTAAAACAAAGCGATCTTAAGATTAGCGGACATGCTTTTGAAGCACGTATTTATGCAGAAGACCCAAACAACGATTTTTTGCCCACGGCAGGCACACTTAAGGGCTTAAAAGAACCTGCGTTAAATAGCACCGTCCGAGTGGATACTGGTGTACTCGAGGGCGATGAAGTAAGCCCGTTCTACGACCCAATGATATCCAAGTTAATTGTTTGGGCCGAGAATCGATCGGTGGCCTTAGCCAAACTAAAACACGCTCTGAACGATTATAAAATCAGTGGCATCACCACCAATATTTCGTTTTTAAAGCGGCTTGCTGCACACCCTTCCTTCGCAAATGCTGAACTTGATACCGGTTTTATTGAGCACCATCAACAAACTTTGTTTGACAACAAGGAATACGACTACACCCAGATGCTGCCAATAATGGCTGTTTTCTTAGTGTTGAAAAGAACATCTAATTGCAACGCTTCTGTTTGGAGCCAAAGCAATGCTTGGCGACTAAATCAAAGTAATACGCAGACCCTAAGCATCACTATAAATGGCAATGACCATCAAATTGCTCTTAGCGACATAACAAACCAATATCGTGTCGATGTTGCCGACAAGTCTTATAATATAAGCGCCGAGCTAAACAACCATCAGCTTAAGGCCGTGATCGAGGGACATAAACAATCATTTACGATCTTAGATTCTAATCAAGGCTATTGCTTGTTTAGCGATGACCAAGAAATCGAGTTCGCTCTTAGCAAACCCGACCTTGGTGATAATACTACCAGCACATCACTCAGTAACTTTAAAGCGCCGATGAATGGCACCATCGTTGAACTATTAGTGAGCAAGGGTGATACGGTCAAGCAAGACCAAGCGCTGCTTATTATTGAAGCCATGAAGATGCAGCACACAATCAAAGCACCGAGTGATGGAAAAATTAGTGAAATGTTTTATGCGCTTGGCGACTTGGTTGACGGTGGTGCAGAATTATTAAGCTTTGAGCAACACTAGTACGCTAACAACCGATTCTATGCAGAAATCTAACTACCCTAAACAGGCGACTATTTACGAAGTAGGCCCACGAGACGGTCTACAAAATGAAAGTGGCCTGATCAGTATCGACGATAAAGTTGAACTGATAAACCAGCTCTCAACAACAGGCTTGAAACATATTGAAGCGGGCAGTTTTGTATCCCCTAAATGGGTGCCGCAAATGGCGAACTCGAACCAAGTGCTGGATAAGATTAATCGCGCTCAGGGCATTCGCTATTCGGCTCTCGCCCCAAACTTAATCGGTTTAGATGCAGCGGTTGATGCGGGAGTCGATGAAGTAGCCATCTTCGGCGCCGCATCTGAAGGCTTTTCAAAGAAAAATATAAACTGCTCGATTGATGAAAGCATTGAACGTTTCAAACCTGTTGTAGATAAAGCGCTGGCACACAACCTTAAAGTCCGCGGCTACGTTTCTTGTGTAATTGCCTGCCCCTACGATGGAGCGATCGAGCCTGAAAAAGTAGCCGACGTTAGCCAGCGTTTATTCGATTTGGGTTGCTACGAGATATCACTGGGCGACACCATTGGCGTTGGAACGCCCAACAAAATTCGCGAGATGTTAAACGCTGTTAGCAAAAAAGTTTCGTCAGACGCGCTTGCCATTCATTGTCACGATACCTATGGACAAGCGATCGCCAATATTGTCGCAGCACTTGAATGCTCAGTTCGGACCATTGACAGCTCAGTCGCTGGCTTAGGGGGTTGCCCCTATGCGCAGGGAGCATCTGGTAATGTCGCCACCGAAGACGTGCTCTACTTGCTTAATGGGCTAGGTATTCAAACGGGCGTAGATCTCGAGAAAGTTGCTAGCGCGGGCGACTTCATATCCAAGGCACTTGGCCGCGACAACCAGTCTAAAGTCGCTAAAGCACTTTCAAAGTAATACATTTATTAGCAGGCCTGTCATTACTTATTAGAACGATTAATTTGTTGACGTTCTGAACTTAACTACCAAGCTAAAGGCCCTATTAATGAGTAATCAGTCAAGCGAACTTAAGCCGCCACTCCCGCCCTTTACCGAAGAAACCGCGATTCAAAAAATTAGAATGGCTGAAGATGCGTGGAACAGCCGAGACCCAGATAAAATCGTGCTTGTTTACACCGAAAATACTCGCTGGCGAAACCGCAATGAATTTCCTGTCGGCCGCGAACACGTGCACGCGCTGCTAACTTGTAAGTGGCAAAAAGAACTCGACTATCGATTGATTAAAAAATTGTAGGCCTATACCCATAATCGTATAACCGCACGATTCGCTTACGAGTGGCATGATGATTCGGGACAACACTACCGTGCATGCGGCAACGAGAACTGGCAGTTCAATGAGCAGGGTTTAATGGAATATCGTCACGCGAAC
>CAKZRZ010000269.1 GCA_937918955.1 uncultured Arenicella sp. | reverse complement strand
TAATCCTCCAGATCCTCTAAATGAGTCAAAATAGCTTCTCTGGCGTAAAAGGTTTTTGTTCTACCGGTTTGATCTGCCAAAGCAGCCAGACGGGTTTCAATATCATCAGGTAACCGTATTGCTAACATAATTAAATCCTCCTTTGCTATACACGTATAGCATACGCCATTTATCGATTTAATCCACGATCATTTTTTCGGCACGTTGTACCGATTTTGATTTTGTTACAAAATCAAATCTAAATGCACATTGGACAACAAGAGCAAAAGACCAACGTGCATTTTTTTTGCCTCCGAATCCCCTCTGACCTCTGTGCATAACTTACTGACGTAAGTCAAACACAGAGATTCAGAGGGTTTATCCTGATTTCGCGCATAAATTTGAAAAGCAAACGCTTTCAGAGTACGATTTAGGTTCTTATGGAACTCATGCAGCCTATTGCATGCAATGAACACCGGCACATTGTTAAACCTGCCGAGACATAGTGTTGAGCTATGTATCTGGTAACCCGCCAGCATTTAATTGAAAAACGGAGCCGCAGTGTTGAACTGTGTATCTAGCGTCCCGCTAGCATTAACTTGAAATAGGAGAACTGATGGAGACAGAAAATCCCGTGTAGCTACGTTAAGCAAATGTTTTGTCAGCATTAAATGACACGATTTTTTGGTTGGATAGGTGCGAGCCAGAGACGCGATAATTCTCAAATCGGGCTAATAGGTGTTAAGTCATCGCTGCCGTTTTAACGGTTGTATTTATACTTAAAATTTGAATTTGTAACTTTTTCAATGACAGAATTTGATGCTGCCGCAGAAGTGGCGAAACTCAAGGCGCAAACCAAGGCGATCCGCAAGCGGTCTTACTTTCGGCGGATCTCAATGTTGGACAAATATCGGGGCGAATTGCTGACGATGTACCGCGCTGGTGCGTCTGGTTCCGAGCTGTTGCGCTGGCTCAAATCGAAGCGCATTGACTGCGCTCACTCCACGCTTTCCCGCTATCTGAATAAACACAATGGGTAAATTTGCCAAGGCCGAGACACAGGCCGCCAGTGTCGTTAAAGCCCTGCAAAAAAACGGCGCTATTCGCTCCCTCGTGACTGCAAAAAATTACACTGATGCCCTGACTCGCGTGGGGCGTTTCGTCAAATCTCAGCGGCTGTCATTGCGCGAATTAACCCCTGAAATGGCCGTTAATTATTTGAATATGCGCGGTGAAGAAGTGGGGCAGAAAACACTGAATCAGGAGCGCCACGCGATCCAGTGCATGATGCAGAATCTCACAGGGAAACTAGGCGAAAACGAAAAGCTACGCCCCAAGAAATCCAAACACCAACAGATCCTCACCTCCCGCAGCTACACCCCTGAGCAAATAGCATTGGTGGCCGCAGCGCAGCGCGAAACTAACGCGCTATCAACCGCGATTGCCCACGCCGCAGGCCTGCGTTCTCACGAACTGTTAACGCTCAGGCGCATCGAGGAGCGAAGCCCTAGCCCTGATGCCGTATCCAGAGCCTTACCAGAAAAGTTTTCAGGCCGTGAAGGGGTGCATTACACCGTGAAAGGCAAGGGCGGTTTAGTCCGTGAAGTGGTACTCCCAGCAGCACTGTCAGAGCGCCTCGAAGAACGCCGCTTTGAAACGCCGCAGCGCGTCACGGATAGGGGGGTTCACTACGGGCAACACTACGATATTAACGGCGGTCAGAAGTGGGCCAACTCATTTTCTCAGGCCGCAACCCGCGCCCTAGGTTGGAGTGCTGGCGCCCACGGCGTACGCCACAGCTACGCCCAAGAACGAATGTCCGAACTTCAAAATTCAGGGCTAAACCGCGCCCATGCGCAGGAAGTGGTTTCCCAAGAAATGGGGCACTTTAGGCCAGAGATTACGGAGACTTATTTACGATGAGTTTTAGGCTTTTTATCATACTGCTAACCCTTGGTGCTCTTGGTTTTTGTGGGTATTGGGTTTACATGAATATCCCCTTGTTTGGCCTTGCCACATGGAACGGGGAGAAATGGGATTTAGCCGCAACAGGCTGGTCGATTTTTAAGGCTGGATGGGTATTTGCCGTCCCTGGTATTGGTTTAGCCCTGGCGGTGATGCTTCCCCTCCAGTGGTTGCTGTATCAATCCGCCACAGATACCGACCACGCTAACGAAATCGAGAAATTGAAACGGGATTGCAAACAGCAAATTGACACCCTGCAATTTAGCCTAAACACGGCTGAAACTCAGGCGCGAAACGCGATGAAGGCCGCTGAAAACGAATACAAACAGCGAAACGAGCAAGCCGAAAATCTGGCGGCACAAGCTCGAAACGAACTCCAAAAAGCGCAAAATATGCAGCAGCAAGCAGTTAATTACGCCAATCAATGTGAATTAAACGTGCAGGAAGCCGCCCAAATCGCACGCAGAGCCGAGAAAAAGAAAAATGCGGCTCGTGGCATGGCTGAGCGCAGAAAACGCAAATTAACGAGTTCTGAGAGCGTTTAAGAGCGTCTAGCAGGGCAAAAAGACAACGCGCCTCGCATGGGGCGTCCCCCATCCCCCCTAAAATCCTGTTTGATTTTGTAACGATTTCAAACTAGGATTGATTTTGTAACGAAATCAAAAGGGGTTTTCTATGTCCGACACACCAAAATCAACCCGAGGCGGTGCCCGTATCGGCGCTGGCCGTAAAACCAAATACGAAAAAACAACGGTGATGCGGGTTCCAGAGAAGTACAAAGACGCAATTACCGCGCTGATCGCTTATCTCGATGAGACTGCCTACATCGACAAACATTACCCGCAGGGATCGCAATCAGATCCCGTGTTTCTGCGTTCACTGGACGATAACGCCCAAAATATCACGTACAGCACGAAGCCGATTTAATGCGCTTTGGCGCGTAGCGCCAGCATGGGAGCGTAGCGATACGCTCTTAGGGAGGGGCGCTTTTTGCCCCATCCCCCGTCCTGCTAAGCCGCTTTTGCTTTTTTAATTGACCTATCCGCACCGCTACAGCTAAACGGTCGAAGACAAAACCCACTCACAGCAAGGCTTTCACTCTCGCCCCTGCCAACGGCAGGAAATGGCGAGGCATTTTTGGGTAAGGGTGGAGCCTTTAGGCGAACTAGGGCGCAGCCCTTGGTCGCGGCGCAGCCGCCGCTTTTCGCTCTAACTGGTTGAATTTTTCAAAGTTATCCACAGATTTGCGCCTTTGTAATAAGATCTTTCTTGTTTGTATAAAGATCTTTCTTGTTTGTAGCGCGCCTACAGCCCTTGGTGCGCGTGGGCTGTAGCATTTATAGGTGGAGAGATTCGCAGTTCTTTGGGCGCTATAGGTGGAGAGATTCGCAGTTCTATTCACACCTTTATGGGGAGAAATATTGACTGAATTCCACCTATAGGTATAGTGGAGTAAAAGACAAGGATTCCACCTATGAATAATCTATCTGTAACCAAAGCGAACAACTTGATTGACGCTAGTTATCGCCTGAATATTCAGGCTCAAAAGCTAGTTTTAGCTTGCCTTGGGATGGTAGATCCTAGGTCTGAAATCCCTAAAACCATGACGATTACAGCCTTACAATTCGCTGATTTAATGGGTATACCAAACGCCCACAGAGAGCTATACAGCGCGGTTGACGCACTCTATGGGGCGACAATCGTCCTCAAAGAGGGAAATGATGATGTTGAGTTACGTTGGATTCAAAAGAAATCCAAGCGAATCAAGGGGGCAGGTTCAATTACAATCACTTGGAGTGATGAGGTTTTACGGTATATCAGCCAGCTACAGAGCCGATTTACCACCTACAAACTGAGAAACATCGCCAACCTACAGTCCAGCCATTCAATCCGTTTGTACGAGCTGCTACAGCGCTTTAACGACAAAAATTATCGAGTGATTTTGATTGATGATTTCAGGAGCGCGCTGGGTCTGGGTGACAAATACTCGCAATTCAAAGATCTGAATAAATGGGTGGTTAAGCCCTCTGTCGAGGAATTAAACCAGCGTAGCGATCTCGTTATCGAGTACGACACTATCAAAAAAGGCCGAACCGTCACAGCTCTTGCTTTTACCTTTAAACAAAACAAGCAAATGAAAATGGATATATGATAGCATCCCGTAAAATAACTAGTAAAAATAAACCATCAAAAACAAAGGAGTATGTGTATGAAAATATTTAATGCCGTTATAATTGGCGCACTGATTTTAACTGCTACAGGTTGTGCCACTCAAAAACAATGGGGGGCATCAGGAGGTTCAAAAGCCGATGGCA
>CAKZRZ010000268.1 GCA_937918955.1 uncultured Arenicella sp. | reverse complement strand
TCAACCCAACTTTTTAATACCGAGATACCGTCTTCCTTCGGCATCCATATGTCGAGCAACACCAAACTAGGCTGGTCTTCTCTGAAACGCACTCTGGCTTGGTCGGCATTTTCCGCGACACTTACGCTATAGCCCTCGTCTTGTAATATGTCTTGGAGAATATTACGAATATCCGGTTCGTCGTCGACGACTAATATATGTTGGCGCTCAGTGTTCATTTAATCGTGCATTATTTCAATGCAAATGTGAAAAGCAATATGAGAGTGACTTCTTGTTTTGCTTAGCATCGTAAAGCCGTTTTAAGAAAAATCGATGATCGGCGTAACGGTGCGTTAAACATCTGATTCAGCGCCGTTCACGTCATTTGAATGTAAACTATTTTGCCGGCGATTGCCACGATAGGTTTGCATCGCATTAATTGGCAAACGCAGGTGCATCGCCGTGCCGTGGGGCTCTACTTGACGGGTCCAAACTGAGCCGCTGTGCTCTTCGACTATTCGTTTTACGATTGCCAAGCCGAGGCCAGAGCCTTTTGCTTTAGAGCTAACATATGGGTCGAAAAGCGACTCTCGAATATCATCGGGGATGCCGGAGCCATTGTCTTTGACCACTAAATCGATGTATTCACCCGTTACTTTCGCCGCTGCTTGCGTAGATATGCTAATGCTCGGCGACTCGCAGTTTTCCAAAGCGTGGCTCGCATTGATAATCAAATTATTTAAAACTTGGCGCAGCGCTGAGGCGTTGGCTTTAATGTTTGGTAGGTCGTCGCTTAAGTTGAGCACGAGTTTGATGTCTTTCAAGCTCGAGGTATGCAACTCTGCCACATCTCTTACTAATAGGTTGATATTTAGATCGGCTAATTTCGCTCGAACAGGTTGAGCGTAGCTCGAAAACGCATTAACCATCTCTTTCATTGATTCCACCTGTTGCACAATAGTGCGGGTGCTTCGATCAAGAGTTTCTTGTAGTTCACCTTCTACTTGGTCATGCAGTTTGAGCTTTATACGTTCCGCTGACAGTTGAATCGGCGTTAACGGGTTTTTGATCTCATGTGCTAATCGACGCGCGACTTCTCCCCAGGCTGCGTCGCGCTGCGCTTGTATTAGATTGGTAACGTCGTCGAATACTACAACGTAGTTCTCAAGTGGACTTAGCACTTCACCGCTGTCTTCGGCGAACAGATCATTGTTTAGCTGTAAGACTGAGCCGCGAATAATCAGCATTTGCCGGCCATGTGTGCCTAGCAGGGTGATTTCTTCTTGCCAATTATTTTGCTTGGATTTTAGCCCCGCGTTAATCAGCTCGAAAAATTGCTTGGCATGATGATCTTGATGACAAAGTTCGGCGGCGGTTTTTTGCAATAAGCTTTCTTGTGCCAGACCTAAAATCTCGCAGGCCGCGCTATTACAAATCTGCAAGCGCTCGCTTTCATCAAAGGAAAATACCCCTGATGAAAGATTGGTTAGCACCGCTTCTAAGTAACCTTTTTGTTGCTCGGTCTCGGTTTGGCTCGCCAAAGCAACTTGCTGAGCTTGACTAATCTTACTACTCATATTGTTGAATGAGCGAGTTAATATGCCGAGTTCATCAGCGCTGGTTACCGGTAGATGCGAGCCATAGTCGCCTTCTGCTATTTTCTGCGTACCCGCTGCGAGGTTCGAAATAGGCGCAACAAGTCGACGAGAAAGATATACCGCGGTGAGCATCGAGAACAATAAACTTGCGAGTGAGATCAGACTAAGTGTCACGATCAAGCTGAACTTGAGCGGCCCCCGAGCAAATACCATTTGTGCATATTGATTGTTAGCGGTTTCGACGCTGCTGGCTAAGGTCGCGTAGCGCAGAGGAAGCACTTTTATAGCTTGTACACCGTAGAACTGGCGACCAAGTTGATTGCCTGGTATTGGCGTGACCACACGAAATTGTTGCATGGTTTCTGAAATAGGTTCTAGTAATGTGTACGTTTGATTTAAGCGCAGTTCGGTAAACACTTCGTCACCGGGAGTATTCGGTAGAATATTCGCTTCGTCGACGCTCGAAAAAGCCAGGATTCGGCCGTCATCGGTGTAGAGCGATAACTCAGTAAATTCGTTGATCTCTCGAAGTTCTTTAAGAATATCTAGTAGTTCATTGGCCGGCTTATTCTGATTTTGTCGAATGTTGTTAGCAATTTGTTGAACGTCAGTGATCACTTCTTCTTTTATGCCTTCCAATGCCGATTGACTCAGTAGCAATGAGTCTTGCACGGTTTGTTCAATGCGTACGTCAAACCAGCTATCAACCCCTTTATTCAGAAATTGGATTGAAAAGAAGTAAATCAATGAAAAGGGAATAACGGTTAAAAAGAAAAAGATCAACACCATTTTCGAGGTGAGTTTAGAACCGATCTCATTGCGACGATATTGCGACACAAGTGCATAACCGTTGCTGACTAAAAAGAACACCAGAATGGCTACGCCAAGGCTGCCGATGACCGTAATCCAAAACTGCAGCTCACCTGACTCGTCGTCACTGAGTGAGCGAATGATTAGGTAGCTCAATGCAAATAACAGTCCCGTGCAGACCGAGATTACCGGCAGCGGAGCCGATATCTTTTTAACTATTGATCTGATTGCCATGATTTCCAACCTGAGTTTAGATCCCAAGCACTGGTGATAAATGCGGTTAAGCGCATCGGCCCTGGGAGCTTAGTTTTGCTTAAGCGAAGGCGCATCTTATGCGAGCTTTGTGTTTGTTTGCCGACGTCATCCGAACTCCATTTCTGGTGGTAGTCGGCGAATTGGCCAATTGCAGTCTCGCCAATAAATGCCATAGTTTCGCGAGTGGAACTAAAGATTTTCGGTGAAACTTGACCATCTTGATGTAATAAATATCGATTTGAGAGAGTGTGCCGAGTGACGACAAATCTGTGCACGATTTCATGACTATGCCAACGAAAGAAAGCCCATTGATTTGAACGAACCAATTCGTTTTCAAAGGTGAGCGAAACGCCGCTGTCGATAGCCGCTTGAACGTCTTCTGAGAGCGATATTTTTAGTTCATTGCCATCATAGTCAATGCTTTGCGCATGAGCGTTTAAGCACGCTAAAAGCGTTAATAAGCTGAGCGTTAAGAGCCGCCAGCGGTGCGAATTTTTAACGCACTTTATTGTTTTTGCAATAGACAATAGTAAAAGCCATCCATGCCGTGAACGCCGGGAAGCGTTTGGGCGCCGTATTCTAGATTTAGTGCATTTGGGTGTGGCATATCAAGCAGCATAGCATTATCGGTTCGGCCTAGAAACTGCTTGATTTGTTGTTCGTTCTCACGTGGCAAAATAGAGCAGGTCATATAGAGCATTTTGCCGCCTGCTTTAAGCTCTTGCCATAGTGTATCCAGCAGTGCCGCTTGAACCGTAACAAGAGTATCGATATCGTCAGGACGTCGATGGTGTTTGATATCTGGATGGCGGCGAATCACGCCGATACCGCTACAAGGTGCGTCTATTAAGATGCGATCATATCCGTTCTGAGGAACTTCCCAGCTCGGCTTCTTCGATGCATCTGCAACCATGATTTTAGCGTTTAGCTCCAAGCGCGCTAAGGTTGAGTGAAGTTGCTCACAGCGACGCTCAGAAATATCCAGAGCGTGCATGTTCAACTGATTATCGGCTTGTTCTAAGAGGTGAGCTGTTTTACCACCCGGAGCAGCACAAGCATCAAGCACGTCTGATCCCGCCTGCGCATCGAGTAAATAGGCGCTTATCTGTGCTGCGGTGTCTTGCACTGAGCAGGCGCCATCATCAAAATCTGGCAGCAGGCTAACAGCGCATGGTGAGCTAAGAATAACCCCATCTTTGCTCGACGGATCAGCAATGCCTTCAATATTTGCCTTTTGTAGCTTGGAGAGATATTCATCGCGAGTGAACTGTCGTGAATTTACCCGCAAACACATTGGTGGACGTTGATTGTTGGCGGCCAAAATTGTTTGGCTATGTTCTGGCCAAGCAGAGTTAATCTCGGTTTGTATCCATTTAGGGTGGCTAGTCGAATTGGCTGTTTCATCCAGTTCGCTTGGCGCGCGTAAATAGTTGCGTAGGCAGCCGTTAATTACGTTCTTTGCCCATTGTTTATTTAGTTGCTTGCAGGCCGAGACAGTTTCAGCAACACCTGCATGTTCGGCGGTATCGATGTGACGTAATTGATACAAGCCAACTAGCAATACAAAGTGAATAACACGATCTTTGTTGCGAATCGGCGAGCGAAGTAGAGTTGCGGCTATTTGGTCTAAATCTCCGTACCAACGACACACGCCATAAACCAGCTCTTGCACAAAGCCTCGATCTTGCGGCGAATATTCGTGGTCGTCAAAGAAGCCGGCGAGAGCGGCGTCTAGCGATTGCCCTTTATCGATGATCTGCCAACAGATCTTGGCA
>CAKZRZ010000267.1 GCA_937918955.1 uncultured Arenicella sp. | reverse complement strand
TGAGCTATCAGCAATTCAACCAGAACCAGAGCCGGAACCAGAGCCGGAACCAGAGCCGGAACCAGAGCCGGAACCAGAGCCGGAACCAGAACCAGAACCAGAACCAGAACCAGAACCTGAGATAGAACCTGAGATAGAACCTGAGATAGAACCTGAGATAGAACCTGAACCTGAGTCAGAGTCAGAGTCAGAGTCAGAGTCAGAGTCAGAGTCAGAGTCAGAGTCAGAGTCAGAGTCAGAGTCAGAGTCAGAACCTGAGTCTTCGAAAGGGCCAAATGAATTTAAGAGATACCCTCTGGAAGCGAGTGAATTGGTTATTGAGCGAGATGAGCGTCGTTCTCCGGCTGCTTCTCATCAGGCTACAGTAAAATCGTCAAAATCTAAAAGTGGCTGGATATTTACAGCAACAACGATTGCTCTGGCTTTTGTTGGATTTGCTTACTGGTTTCTAGGCAAAGATGAGCTTTCTAAAGAGCTTCCCGCTTCTGTTAAAGCCCCGGTTGTTGTCGATAAATCGAATAAGGCAACAACCCCTAAGTCGTCTATAGATCCTTCTTTGCTTAAAGCTGAAACAAAGCCGAAACCAGCTGTGGTGAAGAAAAGCACTACAGCGAAAAAAACTGCTAAAAAGCCTAGCGTTAGTCAAGTTTCAGTTGAAGCTGAAGAGATCGCTCAGACTGGCAATGAAGAGCAGAGCAAGGATAAAGCGATTGATGAAGAAGCACTGATTAAAGAAAAACAGTTTCAAGAGCGTGTTTTAGCCCTTCAGTCCCGGTCAGCAGAAGGTAATGTAGAGTCTCAGTTGGAGTTGGCTTCTTTATTAGAGGACCGATCATCTAAAGTGCATGACATGAGTGCTGCGCTTAAGTGGTACGAAGCTGCCGCTGCGCAAAATAGTGCTCTAGCTTATTCTAAACTTGCAGAGCTTTATTATTCTGGCAACGGTATTGAAAGAAATGTTAATAAGGCTTTGCAATATTGGTTATCTGCCTCAGTGGCAGGCGACGCTCGAGCACAGAGTCGTCTTGGTGATTTGTATCAAAAAGGCGAGATAGTTGAACAAAGCTATCCTGAGGCGCTTAAGTGGTATCAGCTCGCGGCTGAGCAAGGCGATGCAAGCGCTCAGCGTAATCTTGGTGTAATGTATGAGTTTGGCACGGCAGTAACAGCGAATTTAGAGCAAGCGCTTAAATGGTATGACTCTGCGGCATCACAAGGTGATCTTCAGTCAAAGCTATACATGACCGAGCTTCTTAAAAAGCTCACTGCCGATCCTAATGCTGTGCCTATGTCAGCAGGTTCTTCCATTAGCGGGCCCAATTTTAATGAGCCCGCATTCGATAACTCTAATGACGCTCGCGCTCCCAGTACGGAGCGCAACTCAAGCCAGCAAGAAAAAGCTCTCAACGATCGACAAAATTCAATTGTGCCCACTACTCCCGGTGGAACCAAAGAGTGAGATACCGTTAATCAATGAGTCTCAAATATGCGGTAACCATCCGTAGCGTAGAGCTATCGATGAAAACTGGTGAGTACCTCAAGGCTTATGATCAAGCCGAAGCCGGGCTCGCTTTATACCCCGAGGATAAACAACTCCAGTACTTTGCGGTACTCTCTTTAGCTCGTCAAGGCGCTACCGAACAAGCCCAAAATCTCTATAACACCTTTGATCTAGGTAGCTCCGAAGATGGCAGTCATGCTGCGCTTGCGGCAAGGCTTATAAAAGATCACGCTTTAAGTGATGGGTCTAGGCAGCGTCTTGATAGCTTTCTTGAGGCAGCCGAAAGTTATGAGCGAGTTTTCATCTCTACTCAAAGTAAGGACTATTATCCTGCAGTAAATGCAGCGACAATGTATTTTCTTGCCGGAAGGCTCGAGCAGGCTGAGGTTTTTGCCAATCTCGTGCTGTCGCTCTGTCGCAAGTCCGAGCCCAGTTATTGGGTGCACGCATCTATTGCCGAAGCCTATATTCTTCTTGGTGATAACTTATCCGCGGCGAAGGAGCTATCGTTAGCGAATGACTTCGCAAGCGGCGACTGGTCGTCGCTTGCAACGACAAAGAAGCAGCTCGAGCTAATTACCGACAATCCGGATGTGCTTAGTGCATTGCAGTTGCCAAGGATTATTCATTATGCCGGCCACATTATTAGTGCTCCAGACTCTGGTAGCGGGCGATTCTCTGCAGATCAACAAAGCAGAGTAACTGAGGAAATTCGAAGTTTGCTTGATACCTTATCTGTTGGTATCGGTTACGGCTCTCTCGCGGCAGGTGCGGACATAATTTTTGCCGAAGAAATTCTTAGGCGCAATGGCGAGTTACATGTTGCTCTTCCATTCTCAGTAGAAGAGTTTAAACGACTGTCGGTGGCAAGCGCAGGAGACGATTGGCTAGAAAGGTTCGATGTTTGTTGGGAGCAAGCCACTACTACGAATATATGTTCCACGGGCAGTTACAACGATGACGATAGCTTGTTTAATTATTGCAGTCTGTATTCGATGGGCAGAGCCTGCCTGCGTCAACAGCTTCTCAGCGCGCCTGTTTCTCAAGTTGTGGTGTGGGATGGCGAAGAAACTCGAACCATTGCCGGAACCTATACCGACAAGCAAACCTGGAGTGACCTTGGTCGAGATAATCACATTATTTTCTCGTCGGAAGTTACCGCGTCTCTAGAGGAGTTTGAAGCTAAGTCGACTACTTTGAAAAAAGGGTATGAGCCTGCACTTTCAAGCAAACAGCCTTATTCGATACTATTTGGCGATATAAAAGGGTTTAGCGCTTTGCCCGACGCACAACTACCTAGATTTGTGCGACGCGTACTCGGTTGTATCGCTAGGGTGCTCGAAGACATTAAAGATGCCGAAGGTGAGGATGCGGTTTTAATGGCTAACACATGGGGGGATGGCTTATTCGTAGTTATGAGAGATACGCACGTCGCCGCAAAATGTTCGCTAGCGATGCAGCAGGCAATAGGCGGTATAGGTGCGCATGATGACGGTTTTGAGAGTCCAATTGAGCTCAGATTGGGAATTCATTTTGGGCCAATTTACGAAATTGAAGACCCCGTGACTAAGCGAACAAACTATTTTGGAGAGCATGTAAACATGGCGGCACGAATCGAGCCGATCACGCCGCCGAGCCAAGTCTATGTTACTGAATCATTTGCTGCGCAGCTGGCCTTATCAAGAGCCATGAACTATCGCGCTGAGTACGTCGGAATAATGCCTATGGCCAAGGACTTTGGCGACCTGAGAATGTACTTGCTGCGCGAACGGTGAATTGAGGGCGAAATAGCAGCTTTAATATAGTCGTTTTATGTTGCTGATAGGTTCTAAGTTTTTCAAACTGAGTTTTACTACAGAAAGCCACCAGGTAAACACTTAGCAAATACTTAAAATGCTCTGTTTCAGGATAGCTTTGTCGACGCAGATAGCTGGATTTGCTGAACTTTTTTCGGCTCCTCTATATTTCTTAATTCAGTGCCAAAATAATGCTTGCTATTAGCAACTTCATTTACTATATTACGCCTCCACTTGATGTTGCGGGGTGGAGCAGTCTGGCAGCTCGTCGGGCTCATAACCCGAAGGTCGTAGGTTCAAATCCTGCCCCCGCTACCAAGTGAAACTTGTTTTAAGAGCTTTGGGTTCTACTGCTTAAGGGCGCGATGAAATAAGTTAGTAATTTGGCTCAAAACTAATTAACTGCTCAATTATTTTTGATAAGCTAAATCAGCGGTGAATTAACTCAATCTTATGTTGAGTGCACTGCTACCAAATTTGTTCGTTTAGCTTAAGTGCTTTCGAGCTCACTGGAAGCCCCGCTTTATGCGGGGTTTTGTGTTTTTACTACATGTTATTTTTGAGCTTATTGTGAAAAATTAATTTCTAAATGTTGGATGAAACGATAGCGATCTTTCACTATGAGAGGCTGCCGTTGAATTCTGGCGCATGTGGTTAAACACTGATTTGGACTAGTAGTCTAAATCAAATACAGGTGAGCAATGCTCGCCTTTTTTATGTTCTGGGCAACCAGAAACGACTGTGATTTAACTTAGAGATTGATAATGGCTTTAACCGTTCCACACATAGAAGAACTACTACTACCAGGTGCCGAGACCCTCGGGCTTGAACTGGTGGCGGTTGAGTTGAGTGGTGGTGACACTTCGATAGTCCGTATATATATAGACACACCAAACGGTGTAACGGTCGATGACTGCGCCAAGGCGAGCCGTCAGTTCAGTGCTATTTTAGATGTTGAAGATCCAATTTCTAACAAGTACACGCTTGAAGTTTCCTCACCAGGTATGGATAGGCCTCTGGCTAAACCAGCGCACTTTCGGGCGGTAGTAGGTCAAGATGTAAAAATTAAGATGACAACCTTGGTTAATGGTCGTCGTCGCTTTACCGGCGAGCTAATTGAGGCAAGCGATGAATTTGCTGTTGTCGAAGTTGATGGCGAGCAATCTGAGTTACCGTATTCTGACATGGACCGGGCGCGTTTGATCCCAGTCTATGACTTCGACTAATTTTACTTTTAACAAACGTTTTTAAAATCGTTTATTTTCTAAACAGAGAGCTATAAACATGGCAAGCGAACTTTTAATGATGGCCGAAGTGCTATCAACTGAAAAAGCCGTTGATAAAGGCATTATCTTTGAAGCAATTGAAGCGGCGTTGGCAACGGCCACGCGTAAGCGTCATCGCGAAGATATTGAAGTGCATTGCACTATTGATCAAACCGATGGTTCGTACATTCCTTATCGTGTTTGGGAAGTTATCGAAGACGACGCCGAGCTCGAGTTTCCAACTAAACAAATCTGCGTTAGTGCCGCAAAAGAGCATGACCCAGAACTAGAAGTTGGTGGCTTTGTTAAAGAAGAGCTTGAGGCTGTGCCATTTGGTCGTATCGCCGCTCAAGCCGCTAAGCAGGTAATCATGCAAAAAGTGCGTGAAGCTGAGCGCAATAAAATTAGTGAAGAATTTGAGCCACGTGTTGGCGAAATGCTGTCGGGCGTTGTAAAGCGCCAAGAGCGTGGCGACACGATTATTGACCTGGGCGGCATTGAAGCGGTACTACCTCGCAACAAAATGATTCAACGCGAAGGCCTTCGCCCTGGCGATCGAATTCGTGCGATCTTGAGTGAAGTAAAACAGAATAACCGCGGCCCGCAATTGGTCTTAGACCGCACTGCGCCGGGCTTAGTATTATCTTTATTCCGAACTGAAGTGCCCGAAGCTGCCGAAAACATAATTGAAATCTTAGGCGCCGCGCGTGACCCTGGCTTACGAGCAAAAATCGCAGTTAAGTCAAACGATTCAAAAGTAGACCCGGTAGGCGCATGCGTTGGTATTCGCGGTTCGCGTGTACAGAGTGTTTCAAACGAGATTAACGGCGAGCGTGTTGACATTATTAAATGGTCTGAAGACCCTGCACAATTTGTTATTAATGCCTTAGCGCCAGCTGAAGTTGAATCAATCATGGTTGATGAAGACAAGGGCGCGATGGACGTTATTGTTGATGAAAATCAGTTGTCACTATCCATTGGTCGTGGCGGTCAGAACGTGCGCTTAGCGAGTGAATTAACCGGTTGGGATATCAATATCATGACCTATGAGCAGGCTAACGAGAAGCTCGAAGAAGAGTCATCGGATGTTCGAGAAATGTTCATGGCGAAATTAGATATCGATGCCGATGTGGCTACAATTCTTATTCAAGAAGGCTTCTCAAGTCTTGAAGAGGTTGCTTATGTACCTCGTGAGGAGATGCTTGAAATTGAAGAGTTTGAAGAAGATTTAGTCGACGAACTTCGCCAACGTGCCGACGACGCACTGGTGACACTTGCAATTCAGAAGGAAGAGCTGCTTAAAGGCGCTGACCCTGCTGAAGACTTGTTGACCATGGAGAGCATGGATGAAACTACGGCCAAGTTCCTAGCGATCAACGAAATCAAAACAATGGAAGACCTTGCGGAAGCGGCAACTGATGAGTTGCTTGAAATCGAAGGTTTGAATATTACGGAGGAGCGCGCGCAAGAGCTAATCATGATTGCACGTCGCCCTTGGTTTGAAGAAATGGGTATCGACCCAGATGCGGAAGATGAGGTGGCAGAGGACAGCTAGATAGCGATTTAGCAAACCCTTAGGCAACCAATCTAACTATTAAGAGCACATATTATGTCAACCATTACTATCAAAGCCTTTGCCGATCAAATAGGTATTGAACCTGAACGAGTTGTAAAGCAGCTTGGCGATGCCGGTGTTAAAGGCAAGACCGTCGACGATTCTCTGACTGACGAAGAGAAGCGCGCGCTGCTAGACTTTCTTCGAGGTGGTGCAACGGCGGCGCCTGCTGCTGCTCCGTCGGGTGGGCGTGGCAAAATCAGCCTGAAGAAAAAGACCACATCTGAAATTCAGCAGACTACGAAAACGGGTGTTGCTCGTACGGTTCAGGTACAAACTAAGAAGCGTCGCACTTTTGTTAAACGTGAAGTACTTGAGCAAGAAGAAGCAGAGCGTCAAGAGCTTGAAGCTCAACGTCAAGTTGAAGCGAAAGCACAAGCCGAAGAAGAGCGTATCGCGGCTGAAGCGGCGGCTGTACAGCGGGCTGAAGAGGAAGAACAACGTCTAGAAGCCGAAGCGAGAGCAGAAGCTGAGGCGCAAATCGCCGCAGAGAAAGCACAAGCTGAGGCAGAGAAAGCGGCGGCCGAAGAAGCTGCAGCCAAGTCTGCTGCCGAAGCCGAAACAGTTGGTGAAAGCGCAGGCAAAGAAAAAGCGACCGTAGAAGAAAAGCCAGCCGAACCAGCTAAGGCGGAACCAAAAGCGAAAGAGCCGACTCCTGCTGAGCTTAGTAAAATGAAAAAAGCGCAGGCTGAGCCTGAAGTTGATGCACGTACTGCTGCTATATTGAAGGCACGTCGTGCAGCCGCTGCTGGTGAGCCATCGATTATTCGTAAGGCGTCTGAGCGTAAGCGTGTGTCTCCGATCATCAAGCAAGCAGAGCCCAAACCTGCTACGCCAGCGCCATCACCAAATGCCAATAAAAACGATAAAGGTAAACGTAAACCGTTTGCTGGTCGTGAAGAATTGCATGTGTCTAAAGGCCGTAAAAAGCGTAAAGAAAAGCGTCGCCCGAACAACATTAAAACAAGCTCAAGTGATCAGCACGCGTTTGAACGCCCAGTTGCTCCGGTTGTTCGAGATGTTGCCATTGGCGAGACAATCAGCGTTGCAGACTTAGCCGCGCAAATGTCAGTTAAGTCAGCTGAAGTGGTTAAAGCCTTATTCAAAATGGGCACTATGGTAACCATCAATCATACTCTGGACCAAGACACAGCTATGCTTGTTGTTGAAGAGATGGGGCATAATGCGGTTGAAGCCAAGCAAGACGACCCTGAAGCATTCATCACAGCGAATCAAGAAGTTGAAGTCGATGAGTCAAGCTATGAACCACGTTGCCCTGTAGTAACGGTAATGGGTCACGTTGACCATGGTAAAACCTCATTGCTTGATTACATTCGCAAAGCTAAAGTTACCGATGGCGAAGCCGGCGGCATTACTCAACATATTGGCGCGTATCAAGTCGAAACGAACAATGGCGAGATCACTTTCTTAGATACTCCTGGTCACGAAGCGTTTGGCGCTATGCGTGCTCGTGGTGCGCAAGCGACTGACTTAATCATCTTGGTCGTAGCTGCAGATGATGGCGTTAAGCCACAAACTATTGAAGCAATTAATCATGCTAAGAACGCTAATGTACCGCTAATTGTTGCCATCAATAAGATGGACAAAGAGTCGGCTGACCCTGATCGTGTGAAGCAAGAGCTGGCCACCGCAGAAGTTATCCCAGAAGATTGGGGTGGCGATGTAATGATGATTCCTGTTTCAGCGCATACCGGCAGTGGTGTTGATACATTACTTGAGTCGGTTGCGATGCAATCAGAGTTGCTAGAGTTGAAAGCTCGTCCTGATGGGAATGCTACAGGTACTGTAGTTGAAGCGCGATTAGATAAGGGGCGCGGTGCGGTCTGTACTATTCTAGTTCAACACGGCAAATTGAAATATGGCGACATCGTATTAGTCGGTCGCGAAACTGGGCGTATTCGCGCTATGGTAGACGATACCGGTACATCAATAAAAGTAGCAGGTCCATCGAAGCCCGTAGAGATTCAAGGTTTAAGTGGTGTTCCAGCTGCTGGCGATGAAGTTCTGGTTGTTGCCGATGAACGTAAAGCTCGTGAGGCAGCAAGCTTCCGCGCAAGCCGTGATCGTGAAGCTCGTTTAGCGCGCCAACAAGCCGCTAAGCTAGAGAATATGTTCACTACCATGAGCGAAGGTGAAGTTAAGAACGTTAACGTGCTTATCAAAGGGGACGTACAAGGTTCGATTGAAGCCTTAAGTGAATCTCTGACCAAACTCTCAACACCAGACGTTAAAGTAAGTGTTGTACATAGTATGGTTGGCGCAATTAATGAGTCAGACATTAACTTAGCGATGACCTCATCAGCCTTTGTGATTGGTTTTAACGTGCGAGCTGATGCTCAAGCGAGAAAGCTTGCTGAGCAGGAAGATGTGCAGATTCGTTACTACAGCATCATCTATGAAGTAATCGACGACGTTAAAGCCGCGATGGAAGGTCTACTAGACCCAGAGATTCGCGAAGACGTTATGGGTTATGTTGAAGTACGTGAAGTATTCCGCGCGCCTAAGATCGGTACTATCGCAGGTTGTTTCGTAACTGAAGGTGTTGTTAAACGTAATGCGCACGTACGTGTGTTGCGCGACAGCATCGTAATTTTCGAAGGCAACATTGACTCACTGCGTCGCTTTAAAGACGACGTTAGCGAAGTTAAGATTGGTACCGAATGTGGTATTGGTGTGACTAACTACAACGACATCAAAGAAGGCGACCAATTGGAAATCTTCGATAAAGTTGAGGTTAAGGTAACGCTTTAGAGCGTTATTTAAGCCCCATAGAGTAGGTCGAACATGCCTAAAGAGTACGCCAGAAGCGAACGCGTAGCGCAAACCATCACTCGTCAATTGGCGATGATATTGCGCAACGACGTTAAAGATCCTCGGGTTTCGAGTTTGACGATTACTGACGTTGAAGTCACTAAAGATTTGCGCCAAGCCAAGGTCTTTGTGACATCAATGCTAGAGAGTAAAGAAGAAATCGATGACACCATGCAAGCCTTGGATAAGGCTAATGGCTTCTTGCGTCGTGCCCTGGCTGCAGTTATTGATATGCGTCATTGCCCGAATCTTCTATTTAACTACGACAACTCTATTTCTGAAGGCGCTCGAATGTCTGCCTTGATAGATAAGGCGCTAAATAATAGAGATTAGTTCTCAATTGCTATTTTATCTACTCACTACTTATGCCCGCGATAGCGGGCATCTTTAGTTTAGGCGAATGACTATCATCGCTACGTTTTACCTTTGTCTGAACCAGCATGAAAAAACAAAAGAACAATATTCACGGCGTCATTTTGCTCGACAAGCCGACAGGCATGAGCTCAAATGCGGCTCTGCAAAGGATTAAGCATCGTTTTAATGCCAAGAAAGCAGGGCACACTGGTAGCTTAGACCCGCTGGCAACAGGCCTATTGCCGATCTGTTTCGGTCAAGCTACTAAGGTCTCTGAGTACCTTTTAAATTCGCACAAAAAATACACAACCATTATCAAGCTTGGCGAAATCACCGAGACCCTAGACAGTGAAGGCGAGGTTACAATTAGTAAGCCCGTTGACGTTAGTGAGCGGCAACTCCAAGACGCGCTTGAGCAATTTAGAGGCAATATTAAACAAGTGCCGCCAATGTACTCGGCACTTAAAAAAGATGGTCAGCCTCTTTATAAGCTTGCTCGTAAAGGTGAGGTAATTGAACGTCCTGCACGTGAGATGACGGTCCATAGCTTATCGGCGACTCGATTAGATGATACGCATGTTGAACTTAAGGTGCATTGTTCAAGCGGTTTTTATATTCGCTCACTTGGGCACGACCTTGGTCAGGCACTAGGCTGCGGCGCGCACGTTGTAGAGTTAAGACGAACTGACATTAAAGCCATAAACGTTGGTGTAGCGCATTCTTTAGAAACTGTGCTTGAGGCCGATTTAAAAGAGCTGCTACTGCCATTAGATGTTTTAATCGAGCACATGCCTAAAATAGAGATTAGCGATGCGCAAGCGACCAGCATGCTTCAAGGCAAGCCCACATCAGCTAACGGTTTGACAACATGTGAGCTGACACGTTTTTATCAGCCAAACGGTTACCTATATGGAGTAGGTGAAGTAAGCGATAGCGGCTTTATAAAGGCACAAAAAACCTTTGTTGGAACGGATAGTTAGGATAATTCAGTCTCAAGAGCTGGAAAATTCCTTAAAAGCTTGAATTTCGGCGATTTTTTACCCAAATAAAGGTGATTTCTCGCTGTAAACAGTTAGAATACGCGCCTGTTCATTGGCTATCACTAGTGAGCACTAATCGCTTCATTTTCCACCCTTCAGGGAATTGAAGCCAATTAAATTCTGAAGAGGATATTATTATGGCACTAACCGCCGCAGATAAAGCTGCAATCGTTGCAGAGTACGCTATCAAAGAAGGTGACACTGGTTCACCTGAAGTTCAAATTGCTTTGCAGACAGCTCGAATCAAAGACTTGTCTCCACACTTCAAAGAGCACATCCATGACCACCATTCGCGCCAAGGTTTGTTGCGTTTGGTAAATCAGCGTCGTAAGTTGCTTGATTACTTGAAGAACAAGAACGTTGAGCGTTATAGATCACTTATTAGCCGCTTAGGCTTAAGAAAATAAGTATTTCTTACTCAAGCCTTATCTAGCGATAAGGCTTTTGTAGTTTTAAGGGAATGGTTTTTCCTTTGAATTAGCTGGCAAAAAGCCGCTTCAAAAACAAAACCAGCACAACTCGAAATGGTTCGATGAGTGCTATCAATGTAGGAACTCTCAAAGAGCAATAGGGCTCGAGAGAGATATAAATTTATAGGTAAAATGTATGTCAAAGGTAACGAAAACCTTTCAATTCGGTGAGCGTGAGTTCACTTTAGAAACTGGCGAGATCGCTCGTCAAGCCGATTCGGCAATCATCGCCAGCTGTGGCGATACCACTGTTATGGTCACCGTTGTAAACAAGATTTCAGGTGAGCCAAGAGATTTCATGCCACTAACGATTGATGTCGAGGAGCGTACTTACGCTGCCGGCAAAATTCCTGGCGGCTTCTTTCGTCGTGAAGGTCGTCCTTCCGAGAAAGCTATTTTAACTTGTCGTTTGATCGACCGCCCATTACGCCCATTGTTCCCGAAAGGTTTCGGCTACGACGTGCAAGTGGTTATCACCATCGTATCTATCGACCCGAACATCGACACTGAAGTTGTTTCTTTGGTCGGTGCTTCTGCGGCATTAGCGACATCAGGCATTCCATTTAATGGCCCAGTTGGCGCAGCACGCGTTGGCTACATGAATGGCGAATACGTACTTAACCCAGACATGGATCAACTCCTTGAGTCTGATCTAGACCTAGTTGTTGCTGGTACTAAAGACGCGGTTCTTATGGTTGAGTCAGAAGCTAATATTCTGCCTGAAGACGTAATGCTTGGCGCCGTAATGTACGGCCACCGTGAGTCACAAAAAGCGATTGCGGCCATCGAAGAGCTAGCAGCAGAAGTTGCTAAGCCGATGAAAGAGTGGACTCCACCTGTTGAAGACACATCTGTAACTGCAAAAGTTGCTGAAGTATCAAAAGCCGCTCTAGAAGATGCTTTCTCAACAGCAAGCAAAGTTGAGCGCGTAGCGAAAATCTCAGCAGCACACGCTGATGTAAAAGCGGCGTTGCTAACCGACGAGTCAACAGTTGCCGAAATCGATGCAGTTAACGCAGCATTCAAAGGCTTGGAAAAAGACATCGTTCGTGGTCGCGTAATCGCTGGCCAACCTCGCATCGACGGTCGTGACACAACAACTGTTCGTGGTATCGACGTGCGCACTGGCGTATGGCCGCGTACTCACGGTTCAGCTATGTTCACTCGTGGTGAAACTCAAGCGGTTGTTGCCGCCACTTTGGGTACAGAGCGTGACGCACAGCGTATTGACGCTCTTGAAGGCGACATCACTGATCGCTTCATGTTGCATTACAACTTCCCTCCATACTCAGTTGGTGAAACTGGCCGTGTTGGTTCACCAAAGCG
>CAKZRZ010000266.1 GCA_937918955.1 uncultured Arenicella sp. | reverse complement strand
GACACACCACGTTTAGGAGCAAAAGCTATGTTAGGACTGATGATGAATGATCAATTGACGATCACATCACTCATGCGTCATGGGCGAAAGATTAATGGAGACAGTGAAATTGTCTCAGTCGTCCACGATAACCCTCGCCACGTATATACTCAGGCCGAGTGTTACGATCGAGCCGGCCAATTAGCACATGCCTTGCAGCGTCTAGGTCTCGAGCAGGGACAAACTGTAGGCACAATGGCTTGGAATGACTATCGGCATATGGAAGCCTACTATGGCATAGCTTGTAGTGGTGCTGTCTGCCATACCATTAACCCGCGCTTGTTTCCCGAGCAGCTGGTCTACATTATCAATCATGCGGAAGATCAATTTTTGTTGGTTGACCCAATGTTTGTGCCATTGATTGAGGCAATCAGTGATCAAATTTCAATTAAAGGAATAGTTGTAATGGCTGGCGAAGAATCGATGCCGGAGACTAAGCTCGACAACGTGCATTGCTATGAAACCTTATTGGCGCAAGAAAGCGCCGATTTTGACTGGCCCGAGCTGAGTGAACAAGCGGCCTGTTCATTGTGCTATACCTCGGGTACCACAGGTAACCCGAAAGGCGTCTTGTATTCCCATCGAGCCTTGGTGCTTCAAACTTACGCTTGTTGTCTTGGTGATGGTATGGGTTTGAGTGCTCAGGATGTTGCCTTGCCAGTAGTGCCTATGTTCCACGTAAATGCTTGGAATATGCCTTACTCAGCTGCACTAGCAGGCTTTAAAATTGTATACCCAGGTTCAAAAATGGGTGACGGCGCAGCGCTTCAAGGTCTAATCGAGAGTGAGGGCGTGAACTACGCTGTTGGCGTTCCCACCGTTTGGCTAGCCTTACTCACTTACCTGAAGGAGTCGGGCAAAGATGTGCCGAGTCTTTCTAAAATTGGTGTTGGTGGTTCTGCTTGCCCATTGAGTACTATGAAAGAATTCGAGGAGCTTTTTGGTGTTACTACGGTCGCAGGTTGGGGCATGACCGAGATGGCGCCGCTTGGTACCTTCAACGTGCCTAAGTTCCCTCGCTCGCACTACTCAGATGAAGAATACGACAAGCTTCGAGTTAGAGCAGGGCGTTCGGTCTTCGGGGTTGATATGAAGATTGTTGATGAGAACGATGTCGAACAGCCTTGGGATGGAGTGGCCTTCGGTGCGCTTAAAGTTCGTGGGCCTTGGGTGGTCGAACGCTACTTTAAGCATGAAAAAACCGCGTTAGACGACAACGGTTGGTTTGATACAGGTGACGTCGCGAGCATTAACCCAGATGGCAATATGACGATTACTGATCGTACTAAGGATGTGATTAAATCCGGTGGAGAGTGGATTTCATCAATTGATCTAGAAAACTGTGCCGTTGGTCATGCCGGTGTTGCTGAAGCTGGTGTTATCGGAATCGCGCATCCTAAATGGGATGAGCGCCCGTTGCTGGTTATCGTTAGGCAACCGGGTACTGATCTAGTAACGGCCGAGCAAGTGCTCGAGTATATGGACGGAAAAATCGCTAAATGGTGGATGCCAGATGAGGTTGCGTTTGTAGATGAATTGCCGCACACCGCGACAGGTAAAATTCATAAAGTCGGTTTGCGCGAGCAGTTCGCAGACTTCAGCTTTTCTGGCACCTAGGTTTTTATATTTGACCTGTTAGGAATTTAAAATTTGGTCGCAAACTTGAAAAAGCGCTCTGCGAAAGTGGGGCGCTTTTTTTAATCTCAGCTTGAGATTGATTGTGTGCTGTCTCGAACCACCACCTTATGTGGCAGAATCACGGTTTTTTGGTCAATAGTTTGGCCATCGATAACATCTAACAGAATCTCGACACACTGTTTGCCAATTTCGTCTACCGGTTGCGCTACCGTGGTTAGTGCGGGTGAAAAATATCTCGCAAATTTAATATCATCGAAGCCGACCACTGAGATATCGGTGGGTACGCTGACGTTGTTTTTTTTGAGCGTATAGAGGCAGCCTAATGCTGTTTCATCGCACATGCAGAATATCGCGCTCGGCCGCTTTGAATTGCTAAGTATCTCTGCCGTTTTAGAGCTTCCTGCTTCTAAGGTGTACTCGCCTTCGTAAATAAGCTCTTGTCTAAACTCAATGTTCGCTTCTTTTAGCGCTAACTTATAGCCTAGCAGCCTTTGCTGTGTGCTTGGTGAGTCAATATCTCCTGTAATCAAGGCAATCTCGCGGTGACCTAGATCAAGCAAATGCTTGGTGATTTCACGACCAGCCGCAACGTTATCTATTGTCACCAAGGGTATAGCACGCCCCGCAAGTTGTAGCGATTGCAGTTGTTCGCACGAATTCACGATAGGTGGCATCTTAAAGTTCTCTGAATCTAGATCTGAGTCACTAAAAGGTAAATTATGTGAAAAGCAAATAATGCCATCTGCTTGGCGGGTCCGGACCATGTCTCCATAACTGATTTCTGCTTCGCGAATACCTTGAGTGTCGCCAAATAGTACTGAGTAACCGCGATCTGAGGCCGCACGCTCGATTGAACGAATTACTCCAGAGTTAAAGCTGTCGCTGATGTCGGGAATAATCACGATGATATTTTTCGTCTTAGCAGTGCGAAGGCTAGCGCCCATTTTGTTTGGGCGATATCCTGTTTGTTTGGCTGCGTCCTGAACTCGTTTACGCATTGCGTCCGAGACTCTGTCAGGGTTATTGAGCGCGCGCGAAACCGATGCTGTTGAAATACCTAAAATTTTGGCTAGCTGTTTGATCCCGATATCGGCCATGGGTTTTGCGTAGTCTGATTTCCAATCTCTTAATTCTACATCACTATCGCTCGCAATATCTGGCGAGCTATTAGTCTCGAAAAGGTACTCTGCCGACAATTAATGTAAACGTTTACATTCTGCTATGATATATTGTTCATTGCTTATTATGACAGTCCCATTGCATCCAAGTGTAAAGGGTAAGAAAGAATCGTAGAAGCTCAATACAACAATAATAAAACTCATAGCAACGTTAGTTGCATGACTATCCAAAGGTGTAATTAATGAAGCTCGCATTACTCGATCTCTCAATAATTCTCGTCTATCTACTGGCGACGGTTGCGATCGGCCTTCTTTTAAAGAAGCGCGCGGAACGTTCTAAAAAAGACTATATGCTTGGTGGTAATAAGCTGCCGTGGTACATGCTCGGGCTCTCAAATGCTTCGGGTATGTTCGACATCTCAGGCACCATGTGGCTGGTTACACTATTGTTTGTTTATGGTCTAAAAAGCGCATGGATACCGTGGCTATGGCCTGTGTTTAATCAGATCTTTTTGATGGTGTTCTTGTCGATGTGGCTACGCCGATCAAATGTTTCCACCGGCGCTGAATGGATAGGTACACGATTTGGGTATGACTCATCGGCAAGAGCATCACATACGGTGATTGTGGTATTTGCGATCATCATGGGGCTTGGTTATTTGGCTTATGGTTTTATCGGTGTTGGCAAATTTGTAGAGATTTTTATTCCTTGGGAGATTACCTCTCAGTATGTCCCGTTTCACGTCGCACCTGAATATGTGCCGCATTTCTACGGCATTCTATTGACCTGTTTTGCAGTCTTCTACTCTTTATTAGGCGGCATGATGAGCATCGTCTGGGCCGACGTAATTCAATTCATATTGATGGCGATCGCTGCTATCGCAATAGGCGTGCTCGCGATGATGGCAATTAATGATAACCCGTTGATCGTTCCTGATGGCTGGATGACGCCGTTCTTTGGTATGCAGCTAGAATTAGATTGGAACCAAATCATTCCCGAGGTTAACGAGAAAATTGCCAGCGATGGCTTTAGCCTGTTCACCATCTTCTTCATGATGATGATTTTTAAAGG
>CAKZRZ010000265.1 GCA_937918955.1 uncultured Arenicella sp. | reverse complement strand
TACTCTTATTCTTGGTAATGGACCCTCTAGGGAATATTCCACTTTTTCTTACCGCTTTAAAAAGCGTTGAACCCTCTAGGCGCGTGAAGGTGATCATTCGCGAGCTGTTTATCGCCTTGTTGGTAATGGTGATATTTTTATTTTCGGGCCAAGCCTTTCTTTCGGCGTTGCATATCTCTGAACCGGCACTGAAGGTGACCGGCGGCGTGATTTTATTTTTAATCGCATTGAAAATGATTTTTCCGCCAGACAATTCATCGCACAAAGCTCTCGAAGAAGAGCCATTTATCGTGCCGCTAGCCATTCCTTATATCGCTGGCCCATCGACACTCGCAACCTTGATTTTGATCATGAATAATGAGCCTGAACGCTGGGCCGAATGGCTTATCGCATTGCTTGCAGCATGGGCAGTGTCGGGAGCGATTTTGATGAGCGCGGGACCACTTGCAAAAATGCTGCGCAACCGGGGACTCATCGCCATCGAGCGCCTAATGGGCATGATTCTCGTCGCCATCGCAATTCAAATGCTAATGGATGGCATTGCTAAGTTTATAACTCAGCTTAGCGTTGGCGCTTAACGCAAACTACCCTAACAACTATCCCCCAACAACTATGCCCTAATGCGATTTAGGGCATAGTTTTATCAAGGCAATTTCGGTTGGCCTAACTATGACTTACGCCACCGGATAGATTAAGACTTGGCGTCTGGTTTTTCAGTATCAGCTGTTTCGCCCTCGGACCCTTGGCCCTCGGCAGCTTCTTCCACTACTACTTCTTTGCCTTGCTCAACTGTCTCTTGATCTTGAGCAACTTGATCCGACTCTTTAGTTTCAACGACCGAACTAGCTTCTTTTTTCTCAAGCTTTACTTGCGGCCCTGATTCATCAGCTAAGGCCGCGGCAACACTATCAGGTCGGCACAATGAAGTGGCGCCAACTGACAAGTGTTTATATAAGTCTTGGTACTGCTCAGTCATGTCTTGAAACTTTTTCGACGTTTCTTCGAAATGCGCTTCTACTTTATCTTGATAGTCTTGGTATTCCTGCTTTAGTCCAGCTGGTGAGGCTGAACCACTGCTTAGCTTGTTCCAAAGCAACATAATCAGGGCTCCGCAGACAAGCCCAACAACAAAAACTACGATTAATTGCAATAATTCTGATTCCATGATGATCTCTAGTTAGGTAATACTTTAATTTCAATGATAGTACGGTGTAGGTCTGTAGACATTGTATCGCAGGCCGCGTAGTCTAAAAACAGCAACTTCAAAGTTGTTTGAAAAGAGTTGCTGATTACCGTTTAGAAATACAAGGTCGTCCGTCTACACACCGTTCGCCTATAATGGCATGATTAACCACGAGCCAAATTATTTGATGTTTATGTTCACAAAATTTTTAAATCTGCCGATCGGCAAACTCGCAGCCGTCACTGGGCTCAGCTTCACGATTACCGTTGGCAGCGCCTTCTTGACAACTGACAAGGCCTGGGCAGACGTTCAGACAGTATCTGATGCTGAACTCACAATGGACAAAAACCTCAGCTATGACCTTCATAGCACTCTGTTTTACCTTCAATTTCATCACTATTCACCAAAGGAACTCGATGACGCCTATTCGTCACGAGTATTCGACTCTTACATCAAAGTGCTCGATCCAAATAAAGTGTATTTCACTCAAGCGGACATGGATGGCTTTGAGAAGTATCGAACCAAGCTCGATGACCTAATCAAGAAACGAGATGTAGAAGTAGCCTTTGACATTTTCAAGCTATATCGCAAACGCTTAAGTGAGCGCACCGATTACATCATGAGCATAATCGATAGTGATTTCGATTTTAGTGTCGATGAGTCGATTAATATCGATCGAGATACATACACTTGGGCACCTAACACCAAGGCAGTTGAGGCTAAATGGCGCAAGCGCATCAAAAATGACACCCTGCAGCAAATAATGGCCAAAACTGAGATCGACGAAGTGCGTGACAATCTCAAGCGCCGCTACAAGCGTCAACGCGATGTCATTTTTCAATTAAAGTCTGACGAAGTATTCGAATGGTTCATGAACTCCTTTACTCGAGATCACGGCCCACACACGACTTATATGTCACACGTTACCGCTGAGAATTTTGAAATCAGCATGTCGTTACAGCTCACAGGCATTGGCGCCGCGCTAACCACGGATGAAGACTACACTGTGGTCAACCGCATAATCACAGGTGGCCCTGCAGAGAAGAGCAATGCGATAAAAGCAGAAGACAAAATCGTTGCCGTTGGCCAAGAAGGCGAAGAAATGATCAATGTGATCGGCTGGCGTTTAATGGATGTTGTGCAAATGATTCGAGGCGATCTCGGCACTAAGGTTCGCCTAGATGTTCTATCAAGCGATAATGCCCCAGGATCACCGCCAGAGCGTTTAGAACTAGTTCGCGATCTAATCAAACTAGACGACCAAGCGGTGCAACTTAGCAAAGTAGAAGTGCCTGATGGCGACAATGTGCATAATTACTCAGTAATTAGCATACCGTCGTTCTACTCCAACGCCGATCAAATTCGCAATACTAAAGAAGAGCTTGTTGCCACAACTCACGATGTCGCCAAGTTGTTAGAAGAGGTTAAAAAATCGGATTCTGAAGGTCTAGTGCTAGATCTACGAGGCAACGGCGGCGGCTATTTAAACGAAGCCGTAAGCCTTACAGGTCTTTTTATTGATCAAGGCCCTGTGGTTCAAGTTGTTGGCTCACGACCGAATCAACGTCAGGTACATCGAGACCGAGATAGCCGCGTGGCCTACGACGGCCCTCTGGTTGTGTTAATCGACCGTTATAGCGCTTCAGCGTCAGAGATTTTCGCTGGTGCACTGCAAGACTATGGCCGCGCGCTAATCGTAGGCGAGCGATCTTTTGGCAAAGGCACTGTTCAGTACCCTAAGTCATTACGAGACCGCAACAGCGACCGCAAGAGCAAGATCAAATTTACTAATGCGCAATTTTTCCGTATTAGCGGTAGCTCAACGCAGCACAAGGGAGTTGTTCCAGATTTAATCTTAAACTCAGGCGAGGAAGATGTTGAGTTTGGCGAACGCTCTTATGACAACGCCTTGCCGTGGTCAACTACCGAGCCAGCTAAGTATGTTCCAGGCTCATTTGACCAGAACTTAATCAACAACCTTCTCAGTAATCACCTGCGACGCTCCAATAAATCAGCGGCGTTCGAGTATTTGCGAAAGAACTCTGAACGCGTGATGGCAAACAAAAACATCAAAAGCCTATCGCTCAACTTGGCCGAGCGCCAAGCCGAACGCGACCAATTAGAAGCGGATTCTTTAGCTAACCTTAATCAATACCGCGCGTCACTCGGCCTTGAGCCAGTGACCGAAGAGACGCGTAAGGACAACCCCTTACCTGGTGAAGATGAACATTGGAATACGGTTTATCACGCCGAAGCGGCTAGAATTTTGCACGACTTTAACCAAACAAATCGCAGCTTAATCACAAAAACAACAAGCGATTCGCCTGAAAGTTAAGACGCTCACCGAGAGCGCATAAATCGCTTCACCCCGGCGCGAAGGAACGCGCTAGCATTGAATGAATGAGGTCGAGCTAACAGCGCGCGACCTCACATCGTTTGACCTATACTAATTAGCTTAAGAAACGACTAGCTACAAGCGCCATGGCACGATCACACACCGAACACTCCTTCTCAAACATCTTGCTCATTGGGCTTACCATCAAGCTGTTAGGTTTTAGTCATGCGCAAGCGCAAGGGTTTAATCAAACCCAGACAACAATTCCCGTATTCGCTACGCAGATAAGCAAAGAAAATGCGCACGCTCTTATAAGCAAGGGGCCCGATGCCATCGGCGGTATCGGCGATTGGTTTTTCACGAATGGAACCTTGTGTGGGGTTATATCTGATGTCGATCACGAAGGTCAATTTTCAACCAAAGGCGGATCTCTAGTTGATCTAGGCTTTTGCGGTCGCGCCGACGATCACTTCTCAGCAACACACGACCTACTTCAGGGCAGCCTTCGCCGTCCACTTGATGCAAATCAAATATCTATTGAACATAGTGAAGAACAGGCCAGCGTGATCGTTCGCGGCTCTCAAGACGGCACAAATATTGTTACTCGTTACACAATGCGTGCAGACGAGCCTACACAAGTCCATATTTCGAAGCGCCTACAACAACAAGATGGTGAGTCGTTTAACTTTTTATCATCACTCAACTTCAACTACCATTCGCTAGAAGCGTTCGTATTAAACAGTAAAGATTTGAGCAAAAGTAACGGCTTTGAAGCTGAAGATTTTGTCTCTCGTGGAGTCAGTGCGATGAGAGTTGCCGCTCGCGATGCTGATACGATTATAACAATTAGCCCAAGCGATGCTGAAGAGGGTATCGCGTACGGTTGGCAGTTGAAGTCCGCAGAACGACTTGACGATGGTGAACGAACACAGCTCCCGCGCTTTGTATTGGCTGATGATTCTTCGAATGCAATGCTTATTCTCTTCGATACGTTTTATTTAGGCGATGGTCAAAAGATAGGCTGGCTGCAACTGCCTCAGTTTCCTTTATTGTCGATGAATAACGATACGGTTATCGAAACTCAAGAAGTCATATACGTAGGGCGCCGCGGCGACGTAGCCTCTATTACTGACCAACTATTTGACGATCAAGTGCTGGTGTCTGGCAAAGTAGCTAGCAAACTAAATCCTCAGAACGCTGAACTATCGCCAGAAGTCGCGGCAGTACATGTATTAATAGATGGCGATACACCCTACACCCATGTGCGTACCGATGCAGAGGGAAACTATCGCTTTCGCGCGCCCGCAGGTAACTATACGCTCGTTGCCAAAGCCAGCGCCAAACGCAGCATAGAGCGCGAGGTTGTTATTACAGAGTCAGCTAAAAGCGAAACGCCTTTGTCAATCGACCCAATGCTGCTAACAAAAGCTGCCCGCGTAGATTTACCCAAAGGACACCCGATGCGCTTAGTATTTGTTGGCGTTGAGGGCACTCCAAACCCTGATTTCTCAGATCAACTAACTGGCTTCTCCGTGAAAGAGGACGACGGCGTCCACTTTGCCAAGCCGGTTTCAAATGTTTTTCTAGCCGGGGTCTCAAGCGACCAGACCTATGTTGAGATTCCTGCAGGAAGTTACACGGTTTATGCCACTAAAGGACCCGAGTTTAGTTTAGAGAAAAGCTCTATTGTTGTTGAACCGGGTAGCCACCAAAGCCTGAAAATCAAAATACCAACGCGCGCCGTTACCAGCGCTAATTTCATCGCCAGCGACCTGCATGTGCATTCGGGGATCAGCTTCGACAATGCATTTTCTGAAGCAGAGCGCGTGCGCACCTTTGTCGCCGAGCACGGAGAAGTCATGGTATCGAGCGAGCACGATGTGCCGGTTGACTATCAACCTCGAATCAAGGCGCTGGGCGTAGAAGATAAAATAGTGTCTATCGCCGCCGCTGAGGTTACCAGCTTATTACCAACCCAGATGAACAATTTTACTGGCGGTCACGCTAACTTCTTCCCCTATTCGCCTCGACCGTTAGAATACCGTCGTGGCATGGTAAATCATGAGGACAAACGCTGGCGCGAAATAATTCATGAAATCAAACAACAACAGGGCGACGATATCTTGGTGCAACTTAACCACGCTCGCTTGACTCTGGCGCTGAGTGGAGAGCTCCCAAGCAATTGGGACGAAATAGCTGAAAATGGCAATTTCTTTGATCACATGGGCGCGGCAAATCACCCCTATAATCCGAATAAACCTCTACATAGCCACCCCAATAATTTCTTAATTGAGCCGCACGAACATACT
>CAKZRZ010000264.1 GCA_937918955.1 uncultured Arenicella sp. | reverse complement strand
GAAGATTATGAAGCCGCATTAGAAGTAGCGCGCCAGCAAGTGGAAGCTGGTGCCCAGATTATCGATGTCAACATGGACGAAGGCTTGATCGATGCTGAAGCGGTGATGGTTACCTATCTCAACTTAATGGCCTCTGAGCCGGATATCTCGCGCGTGCCGGTCATGATTGACTCGTCTAAGTGGGAAGTTATCGAAGCGGGTTTAAAGTGTATTCAAGGTAAGGGCATTGTTAATTCTATTTCGCTCAAAGAGGGCGAAGAGAACTTTATTAATCAAGCCAAACTGATTATGCGTTACGGCGCCGCCGTTGTAGTGATGGCGTTTGACGAAGAAGGCCAAGCGGACACTAAAGAGCGTAAAATCGAAATCTGTACCCGCGCTTATAAAGTGTTAACTGAGAAAGTTGGTTTTCCGCCAGAAGATATTATTTTCGACCCTAATATCTTCGCTATCGCTACAGGTATCGACGAACACAACAATTACGCGGTCGATTTTATTGAAGCAACGCGCGAGATTAAGCGCACACTTCCACACGCTAAAGTATCTGGTGGTGTGTCGAACGTGTCGTTCTCGTTCCGAGGTAATAACCCTGTACGTGAAGCGATTCACTCGGTATTTTTGTATCACGCAATTAATGCTGGTATGGACATGGGCATTGTCAATGCTGGGCAATTAGCAATTTACGCAGACTTGCCCGAAGAATTGCGTGAGAAAGTTGAAGCGGTTGTACTTAACACCAACCCCGATGCCACCGAAGATCTATTGGCAATCGCTAATGATTATCGCGGTGATGGTAAGCAAGCTGAAAGTAAACAAGATTTAGAATGGCGGACTTGGGAAGTTAATAAACGACTTGAGCACGCACTAGTCAAAGGCATTACCGAGTTTATTGAAGATGATACAAACGAAGCTCGTCTTGCTGCGGAGAAACCACTTCATGTAATCGAAGGCCCACTAATGGATGGCATGAATGTGGTAGGTGACCTATTTGGTTCAGGCAAAATGTTCTTACCTCAGGTTGTTAAATCAGCACGGGTAATGAAAAAGGCCGTCGCGTTTTTAATGCCTTACATTGAAGAAGAAAAAGAGGAAGGCGATACCAACGGCCGAATTTTGATGGCCACAGTCAAAGGTGACGTACACGATATTGGTAAAAATATTGTCGGTGTTGTACTGCAATGTAACAACTACGAAGTCGTTGATCTAGGTGTAATGGTGCCTGCTGAAACCATTCTTAAAGAAGCGGTCGCTCATAAATGCGATCTGATTGGACTGTCTGGTTTGATTACGCCATCGCTTGATGAAATGGTACACATGGCCAAAGAGATGGAGCGCCAGGGCATCGAAATGCCCTTAATGATTGGTGGTGCGACAACCTCAAAAGTACATACAGCTTTGAAGATTGAACCTAACTTGCTCAAAGACCAAGTTGTTCACGTGCCCGATGCATCAAGAGCGGTGGGTGTAGCACAAAATCTATTGTCGAAAGATAACAAGGGCAGTTTTGTGACCGAAGTTCGTGATGAATATGAACGCATTCGAGTAGAGCGCGCAAAGCATGGCAAAGTGCATAAGACCGCTGAAATAGAGAAAGCGCGCGCTAATAAAAAGCAAATAGATTGGGCTAAGTACACGGCTGAGAAGCCAATTTTCCTCGGTTTGAAAACCTTTGATGCTTATCGATTAGAAAACTTAGTAGAGCGAATTGACTGGACTCCATTTTTCAGCGCTTGGGAGTTAGCAGGCCGCTACCCGCGTATTCTCGAAGATGAAGTTGTTGGTGTTGAAGCGAAAAAGCTATTCGCTGATGGCCAAGCAATGCTGAAGCAGATTATTGATGAAAAATGGTTAGAAGCTCGTGGTGTGATCGGCTTTTTCCCGGCAAATTCGGTCGGCGATGATATCGAAGTCTACACTGACGAAAGCCGCACCGAGGTGTATAAGACTTTGCATCACTTGCGCCAGCAAGATCTTAAAAAAGGGACTCAACCAAATTATTGTTTGTCTGACTTTGTTGCACCAAAAGAGTCAGGTACGGCTGACTATATCGGTGGCTTCGCGGTTACTACTGGTCATAAAATCGATGAAAAAATCGCTGAATTCGAAGCTCAGCATGACGACTATCAATCGATTATGCTCAAGGTTTTGGCTGATAGGCTTGCTGAAGCGTTCGCAGAGCACATGCACGAACGTGTGCGAAAAGAATTTTGGGCTTACGAGACCGATGAAAACTTGGATAACGATGCCTTAATTCGAGAAAAGTATCGAGGTATACGACCTGCACCTGGTTATCCTGCGTGCCCAGACCACACTGAAAAAGCCACTCTTTGGGAGATGCTAGAGCCAGGCGAGAACGCCGGTTTAAGCATTACCGAGAGTTTCGCTATGTTGCCCACCGCGGCGGTAAGCGGTTGGTATTTTGCACACCCAGAAGCGCGCTATTTCTCGGTGACTCGCATTCAGCAAGACCAAGTTTTAGATTACGCTGAGCGCAAGGGTATGGACCTTATTAGTACTGAACGTTGGTTAGCTCCAGTGCTTGGTTACGATGTTTAGCTTATAATAACGTCAACTAATTGACTGAGTATTGATTATGAGAAAGCTCGCATTTGCACAGGCGCTACTAATAAGTTTTGTGCTGTTATCAATAAATACCCCGGTGCTGGCCAGTGAACACACCGAGAAAATGTGTGAAAAAATTCGTGAGTGTGCTTTAGGCGAAATCGCAGCTAACCAGGTTCCTGAGCAAATGAAAGACTTGGTATTGCATATGATTAATAGCCAATGCGATACCATGGCAGCGCGCTATGATGCCCAGTTTGCCGAAGCCGGCTTACGTGATAAAGCCGAAGCTTGTGTAGACTCGATTGTGGTGCAAGAGTGCGATGAATTGTTAGCCACTAAAGGCCGGCCCAATACTCAAGCTTGCGTAGACTTTGAGCAAGCGGCTAACGATGCAGGGTTTGTAACGCAATGAATCAGTTAATCGACTTTCTGAATTGTGAAGCATTGGATTTAAATCTTTTTAGAGGTCAGAGTCGCGATTTTAAAACCGGTCAAGTATTTGGCGGTCAGGTGCTGGGCCAAGCGATTAAAGCGGCGTATAACACGGTTGAAGCAGGGCGTAATATCCATTCGGCACATGCGTACTTTCTTTTACGTGGAGATGTTGAAGCGCCGATTATCTACGAGGTGGATCGCAGCCTAGATGGGGGTAGTTTTTCATCTCGACGAGTGGTGGCTATTCAACATGGCCGACAGATTTTTCATTTATCAGCTTCGTTTCAAAAATCTGAACAAGGTCTTGATCATTATCGAGCTTGGGTGCCGCCAAAAGATGAGCTTAAGTCAGCCTTAGCAAGCGCTGTTCCTGCAGACCGGCATTTTCAATCTGAGTATTTCGACGTGCATTACATTCCGAGTGACAAAGTTACCCGAGAAGACACGATACAGTTTTGGATGAAAACCAAAGATCCGTTACCAGATGATCCAGCCTGCCATCATTCGGTCTTGGCTTACATCTCAGACATGGGCTTATTGCAGTCGACCTTGGTACCGCACGACCTACATAAACTACCGAAGAAGGAGCATCGCGAAAAATTAATGATGGCTTCGCTCGATCATGCCATCTGGTTTCATCGTGATTTCAGAGTTGATGATTGGCTTTTTTATGAGTGTCGAAGTCAATCCACAGGTAATTCTCGTGGTTTGGCTTTGGGTCGAATCTATGATGAAACTGGCAGCTTGGTAGCGTCCACGTCTCAAGAAGGCTTGGTTCGGCTAAGGCGCTCCAAAAGTTAAGACGCTTTAAACGTTAATTCAGCTCTATACCTAGGCGTTTAGCACGCTCAGCTAAATCATCGAAGCGATCTTGTGTGTCAACAATATACTCAGGACCGCGTTTTGAAATTTGCCAAAGAAGGTCACACCAAAGCACACAAATTTGCGCTAGTTGAGTGATACGGTCTGACGCCTTAAATTTTGCGTGGCCAAAATAGTTAGCGAGTAATCTATCTGCTTGCGAAGAGCTGAGATTAAAGTAAAAGATAATTGAGCCGAGGTCGAACCAAGGGTTATTCAATTGAGCAAACTCCCAATCGATTAACCAAGCTTTTTGAGTATCGAATAAGCAGTTTTCTTTGACTAAATCGTTGTGACAAAATGTCAGAGGTGTGGGGTCTGCACCAAACTCACTGATAAGCGGTGCTAAGAGCGTATGCCAAGATATAATCCTGTCTGGTGCATTCTCCAGATAAAGGTCTAGCAACTCACCCAGATTTATTGGTTCAGGATCTAATGGTTGAATTCGATGAGTTTTCTTAATCGTCTGGCAAAGCTGGAGAAGGCGTTCATCGTTAAAGCCTAAATCGTTAATATATTGAGAAATAGTTAGCTTGTTAGCCGCGCTAAATATTTGCGGAGCGACCCCTGTTTCACAGGCAAGGTATTCTGCCCGTAGGCTTTTATTGAATGAGTGCTGATAAAGTTTAGCGACGTATTTTTGTTTGCCTGATTCAATCAAGCCACAGTGATGATTAAGCCCATCGCTAAATTCCTTCAGAAGAGTTGGCTTTTCCGGTAGCCCCAGCTCGGACCAATTTTTAAGTGCATCAATTAACATGATGCGCAGTATAGCGCCATTGTCGATATCCGAAAAATGCAATGATCACGTAGAGCGCGAACAATAGCGCGTAGAGTGCGAACCCTCTCTCTAGAAAGAGATAAATAGCGGCAGAATTAATGACTATCCAATACAGCCAGTTTTCGAGAATTTTGCGTGCCACCATCCAAGTGGTGACTACCGCGGACCAAGTGGTGAAAGAATCGAGATATGGCAAGGCCGCCTCGGTTTTGGTACTTAAAAAGTAACCGCTGATGAGTGTTAGGGTAGCGATTAAAACAAAAATACTGATATGTTCTTTCAATGCTAGCGAGCGAATTTTAAGTGTTGTCTTGGTAGCGCTGCCATACTGCCATTGCCACCATCCAAAGATCGCCATTAGCAAGTAGTATACGTTTAGGGCCGATTCCATGTACAAACTACCATCCCAGAAGAGGTAAATACTTGTACCCGTTCCGATAAAACCAGCAGGCCAGCACCAGATGTTTTCTTTGGCAGCCAGTGTGATGTAGATCAAGCCAAAAACAACCGCGACGATTTCGGTATAGCTTGTTGTTGCCCAAGCTTCGACTACGGCGTTTAGGAATTCGCTCATTTGATGTTACTTAATCTGTGTTATTTGCAGTCTATTATGCCGAACATTACTATTCATAGCCCGATAGTTCGCGAGCGTCGCCTTGTAAATACTTACAAACGAATACGATTTTACCGTAGCGTTGCATTGACTTTTTCATACATTCATTGAGTAAAGCATTAACCGTGTCAAACTCGCCAAAGATGCGTGTGCTCATATTTGAGGTGCGAATTTCCACTTCGCCAGCGCCGCTGTTGAGCATATCAAGAAAGTTTTTAATCTTAGGCTTATAGTCATCTTGCAATGGATACATGCTGAGCTCTACTGATACATTCATCTGTGTCTCCTTAGATTTTAACGAACTAGATTTTAACGACGGTTTTTTAACGAGAGTGTCTGAGTAGGGTAAGTTTGTCTAGGCACGCAAAATAACTCGCGGCCTAGACAATGCAATTAGAACTCAACACTACCACGAACGCCAACAACGCGAGGTGCGCCAAACTGGTTATATTCGTCTAACGCGTAGAACTCACGAGGATCGTTACCAAAAGTGCCAAAGCCCCGTGTCTTCACTAGCTCGTCGGTCAAGTTTTTACCGTAAAGAGCAACACGCCAATTGTCGACCTGGTATGCTAGTTCTAGGTTTAACAATTCATAGGCATCGGAACGGCTTTCATGGCTATTTGAGAACAAGAAATCGTCTTTAGCTTCAATTGAGCCACTTAGTGAGATGGCTTGCGTTAAGGCAAAACTACCACCAATTACCGCTGTGTAACTCGGTGCTTGCGCTTGTTCTCGGCCATTAAGATCAAATGGCACGCCATTATCTCGATCAGCTTCAATGTGGTCGAAGCTCAAGAAGTTATCGAATTCGGTATCAAGTAAGCCAACTTTGGCAAACACAGTAGTACGATCACTTGCTGCCCAATCAACTTCAACTTCAATGCCGCGATTTGTGCCGCTGGCGGCATTCTCGGTGAAATCTGTAAAGCTACATGGGCAAACGCCCCCAATTACCCCGCTCGCTAGAGAGCGAACGATAGACTGATTTACTTGTACATCGCTGCGGTCTTGATAAAACGCTGAGGCTTGTAAGCGCAGCGCGCCGTCTAGATAGGTTTGTTTAATCCCGAGTTCATAGTTGATCATTGTTTCGGTATCAAACTCGCGTTCGTCGTCGCTTAATGTACCTTCAAGATTGAAACCGCCTGGTTTGTAGCCTCGAGAGATCAACCCGTAGTAAAACGCGCCACTGTCGGCTTGATACTCAAGTGCGATTCGACCGCCCCATAAGTTTTCCTCTGGTGATGCGCTTGCGCCGCTCACATCTGAATATTCAACTTCACGGCGTTCCAAACGTAAGCCTGTGGTTAGCGACCATCGGTCAATAAGGGCGAAATCAGCTTGACCATAAACAGCCGCGTTTGTGGTGTCCAGCGAGCTGGTGAAATCACTGGCGAAGGTGTATATGCGTTCGAGGTCGGTGGTTTGATCCCGATTGTAAACGCCGGCAACCCAATTTACAGCGTCTGACGTATTAGAGATTAACCGAACATCTAAAGTGGCGTTATCGTTTTCACGAGTATATTGATCAAATGATGAGTAAAACAACTCAAAGCCAAGTAAATCACTATCACAAATAGTGTTCTCGCAAATAGATAGGTTGCTCCAGTCTTCATCGTAGGCGTATTCGAGGTCCGAATTAGCTAGGCTCAATGAGGCTTCGAGGTTTAGAGTGTCTGAAATAGCGTAGCTTGTTTTGACTGCTGCTGCGGTGGTTTCTTGACGGTCAAACCCTGGCTGATCGGTGTCTGTTTGGCGAGTATTCGACAGGCTAAAGGCGTCATAGCCGTTATCAATGTCTGCCACAAAAAGTGTCAAGTCTAGCGCGAGCGCATGGTTAACTTGGGTAGTGTAGTTCGCTCTTGCGGTAGTTTCATCGATGTTATTCGTGTCATCGCGGCCCAAGAATGTGGCTTCGGTAAAACCGTCGCTCTCATAGTGTTTTACCGCTAGGCGATAACCCGATTTATCAGATGTTGGGCCACTAATAACGCCGCTGACCTCGCGGCCACCAAAGTCTTCAAAACCCGCAGTAACGCGGCCGTAAAACTCGTCGGTGGGGCGGTTAGATACAATGTTAATTAAGCCAGCTAGCGCGTTTGCACCATAGAGTGTGCCTTGTGGGCCACGTAAAACCTCAACCTGTTGAACGTCTAAGCTGCTTGCCGCGGTCGCTATGCCTGTCAGGTCGATTCCGTCCACCAATAAGCCAACGGAGTTAATGATTGGTGCTTGGAATTCGCTGCGCTCGCCTATACCTCGAATTTGAATAAAGCGTCCGCGCGAGGCGCCTGTGGTGAAGTTTACATTTGGCGCTAAGCCGAGTAAGTCTTCAAGGTGTTGGGCATTTCGCTCTTCAACCAGGGCATTGTCTATTACGGTTACGCTATTTGGTAGGCGCAATGCGTTGGTTTCGAGTAACTCGGCTGTTACGACAACTTCTTCAAGTTGCTGAGCGTTGGCTATTATTGTGGTGGATAAACACGCGCCAAGAAGGCTGAGTGAAAGCAAGCTTTGCTTAGGTAAGATTTTCATATTGGTCTCTTTTTCTTCTCTCTTTGTTATAAGAGTGATTATAAAAAGACCCGGCAAGGCGAGAATGGTGTGATGTGTCCCATCCCTACGCCGGTGTTAACCGGATCAGGTTCATGGGGTTTATGTTCCTGCTTACGTAAATACGACGAGCTAAACAAATCTCAGGCTAATCAGGTTTAGCCGCCCCCTGGGTGCTTGTCGCAAATTGTTATAGATCCACAAGCAGCGCGAGTTTAGCATGAGCTGGCGAGGTGTCTAGCCTTTTGGAGTGGATTTTGCAAAAAGCTCATTTACGAAGCTTACCGTCGTAAAACGGTGGCTTTGATGGCACACTTTGTAATTAAGCACTGATACCTTAATAGCTGAGAGCTGACCTATGAATGACTACTCATTTCTACTTGCCATTGCCGGTGTGTTGTTTATTGGCGCAATGAGTCCTGGACCGAGCTTTTTAGTGGTAGCACAAAACGCCTTAGCAAAATCTCGTGTGCATGGAATTGCTACGGCAGTTGGCACCGGTTTAGGTGTTGCTATTTTCGCGGTGTTGGCGAGTTTTGGTGTAACCACATTACTTGAGAAAGTTCCGAGCGCGTTCATTGCCTTTAAGTTTATAGGTGGTGCTTATTTGCTCTACCTGGCGTATCGAATTTGGGGCGGTTCGACGCAAGCTTTGGTGATTCAAGAAGGCGATCATAGTGTTGAAAAAGGAGGCGCATTCAAATCATTCTTACTAGGTTTAGTTACGCAAACTAGTAATCCGAAAACGGCCTTGGTGATCGCCGGTATTTTTGCCGCATTTGTACCAGCTGAGCCACCGGCATATACGACACTATTAGTGGCGACAATCGCTTTTGTCATCGATTTTTCTTGGTATGCGATAGTGGCGATTAGTTTGTCTAACAGCCGAACCCGTAATGTGTATCAACGCGCGAAAAAAAGTTTTGATCGGACGGCGTCGATATTTTTGGGAGTGGTAGGGGTTAAGTTATTAGTGTCGTAATCAAGCTCAAAGAAAATTCTATAACAGTTTACCAAGGCTTACCCAAGAATTGCTTATTCTCTAATAACACGAACATATTCAAGGTAAAAAAGCTCACACGCGCCATCACCTTTATCATCGCGGGTGAGCGAGCTGCTCCATTTAAAACCATCACTGTGCGAGGCCGAAATTAGTTTGCCACTGAGGCTGATGATTGACCCGGCGCTTAACTTCTTTAGCTGTTTCTCAATGCTATCGTTGGCAGGAATAATATGCATGTTAGCGCTGCTGCGCGCGATGATATCGAAGGAGTAGGGCACTTTATCGTATTCGCCGGAGTACATAAACCATCGATTTGCTTGGCGAATTTTAAGCGTGTCTACCACTGACTGATCGGACATGACCCCCCATCCAAGTGCTAAATCGTAGGGAGCCAAATCAGCTCCTCGATCGAGTCGGTAGCGCTTTTTAGAAAGAATTTTGGCGTCTAAATCAAAGCTTGCCAACGGTGTGATCCGATAGCCTTTGAAATCGAAATCGTGAGAGCCTTTGATGCTTTTTTGGAGCGGTTCATCGGGGGCGAATGCGCCCGCGGGAAGGTCAATTGTACTGGGTTCGCTAAACCACCACCCTATAAGCGCTAAAACGAAAAGGATGGTGGTAGCTTTTTTCATTGTTCTACGGTTTATTCAATATCAGAACTACGTACTTAAGGTTTAGTGGCGAAAGTGACGCATTCCGGTGAACACCATTGCCATGCCTGCCTCATCGGCGGCGGCGATCACTTCTTCATCTCGCATTGAGCCGCCTGGTTGAATCACCGCGCTAATGCCCGCTGCTGCGGCATTCTCGATACCGTCTCTAAACGGAAAGAACGCGTCTGACGCCATTACTGAACCCTTAACCTCGAGCTCAGCATGTTCGGCCTTAATTCCAGCAATGCGAGCTGAGTTAACACGACTCATTTGTCCAGCGCCGACACCAATGGTCATATTATTGCTGGCATAGATGATCGCGTTCGACTTAACGAACTTGGCAACTTTCCAGGCGAACAAGAGGTCTGCCATTTGTTGCTCGGTAGGCTGTACTTTGGTGACTATCTCTAATTTTTCAGTTAGCGCTAAATCGTTTTGCTGCAATAAGAGGCCACCGTTTACGCGTTTATACTCGTACTCATTGTGAGCGTTTTCATCCCATTCGCCACAGACCAACAAACGAACATTCTTTTTTGCCGCAACAGCTGTTTTAGCCGCATCAGAGACAGATGGTGCAATAATTACTTCGACAAACTGCTTATCGACAATCAGACTGGCGGTTTCTTCGTCAAGTTCTTGGTTAAACGCAATGATGCCACCAAAGGCTGACTCAGGATCGGTAGCGAAAGCTCTTTGATAGGCTTCTAGTTGAGTGTCGGCAACCGCAACACCACAAGGGTTAGCATGCTTAACGATTACGCACGCAGGCGCGTCGTCGAACTGCTTTACGCATTCTAGCGCGGCGTCAGTATCGGCAATGTTATTGTAAGAGAGTTCTTTACCTTGTAATTGCGTTGCTGAAGAAATACCTACAGGAGCATTTTCTTCCACGTAGAACGCAGCTTTTTGGTGCGGGTTCTCGCCGTAGCGCATGGTTTGCTGGTGTCTGAACTGCAAGTTAAACGTTTGAGCAAAGTCCGATTTACTTTCATCTTCTTGAATGCGGCCTAAATAATTAGCAATCGCACCGTCGTATTGAGCTGTATGTTCAAACGCCTTGGTAGCGAGTTTAAAGCGCGTTTGATATGACAGGCCGCCGTCATTAATCTCCACGAGTAGGCTTGAGTAGTCGTTGGCGTCGACTACAATTGCCACGTCCTTATGATTTTTAGCCGCTGAACGTACCATCGTAGGGCCGCCAATATCGATGTTCTCAATCGCTGTGGCTAAGTCACAATTTGGATCGGCAACGGTTTGTTGGAATGGGTAAAGGTTGACCACAACCATATCGATTTGATTAATGCCATGCTCAGCCATAACAGCGTCATCGGTGCCACGGCGACCAAGAATTCCACCATGAACTTTGGGATGCAGCGTTTTCACTCGCCCATCCATCATCTCAGGGAAGCCTGTGTAAGACGATACTTCTGTAACAGGGACGCCTTCATTTGCCAGCAGCTTAGCGGTACCGCCAGTTGATAGAATCTCAACACCTGCGGCATGTAAGCCTTGTGCGAATTCTAAGATGCCAGTTTTGTCTGAAACGCTAAGCAGCGCGCGAACGGGTTGTACTCTACGTTTGGCAGAGGATTGGTCGGTCATGTGATTACCTTTTGAGGTTGTCGCTCAGTAAATAATGGTCGGCGGACTGAGTTGAAACTCCTTAGCCGAGGTTATAAGTTTTAAGTTTTTTGCGCAGGGTGTTGCGATTAATTCCAAGAATATCGGCGGCTCGCGATTGGTTGCCATTGACCTTGGCCATGACAACTTCGAGAAACGGTTTTTCAACTTCGTTTATGAAAAAATTATGCAAGTTGTTTGGCATCTCGCCATTAAGGTCTTCGAAATATTGTTCGATCGAGTGCGTAACACAATCGGCGAGCGGGTCTGATTTAGTCATCTCTTGGTTTGGGCAATTTTTATCGTTATGAATTTAATTAGGCGGCGAGTTGTAGGCAGCTTTGTCTGAGAAAATGGCTCAGCAATTCTCGCTGTTCGCTAGCGTCTTCGCATGTCGATATGTGTGACCTTAGTTCCACACTTATCTCACTTGGCCAATGAGCCAAATACCATTTAATGTGTTTTCGAGCTAAGCGTAAACCAAGCCCTTCACCGTAAAACTGATGAATGTTAGCGATGTGATCGATAATTGTCGACGCGCGGTCGCTGACATCAGGTATTTCAGAATAGCAGCCATCGGCAAGGTAATCTGCGACTTGTTGAAACAGCCAAGGTTGGCCTTGCGCTGCACGGCCGATCATAATGGCATCGGCTTGAGTGTGCGCGAGTACTTTCGCGGCTGACTCTGGGGAGTGCACATCGCCATTTGCGATCACCGGGATTGACACGCTTTGCTTTACCAGCGCGATGGTATCGTACTCAACTTGGCCAACAAATTTACATTCGCGGGTTCGGCCATGAACACTAATCGCACTTACTCCAGCGTCTTCAGCGATCTTCGCAATGGTAACGGCGTTACGGGTTTCAGGTGTTGTGCCTGTTCGTATTTTAACCGTTACAGGAACCTCCACTGCCGCAACAACGGTTTGTAAAATCTCTGCTACTAAAGGCTCGTTGGCCAGTAAGGCAGAACCAGCCGCTTTTTTGCATACTTTCTTGGCAGGGCACCCCATATTGATGTCGATTATCTGAGCACCGTTGGACACATTAAACTGCGCTGCTTCGGCAAGTTGCTCTGGCTCGGTTCCAACAATTTGCACCATCACCGGCTCGATTTCGCCTTTTAAGTCTAAGCGAAATTTACTTTTAGTAGTGTGCTTAAGGTCGAGTTGACTGGTGACCATTTCTGAAACGACGAGGCCAGCGCCATGCTCGCGACAGACTTTGCGATAAGGTTTATCGGTCACTCCGGCCATTGGCGCCGCTAGGACATTATTGGCTAATTTGTATTGTCCAATTTGCATGGCAATGAGCAGTCAATCGCGTTTCGACTCGTTAAACGTTTGGGGCGACAGATGATACGTCAAGCAGTCTAAATTGGTAAAGATCGAATCGAAAGAAACTGCTACTTTTTTAAGCAATTCGACATCGCGTCCAATTCTATTTGTTTAATATTTTTAGCTCGTAGCCAGTTGCTTGTTTTGGAAACGAAAGCAACTCGATGGTTACTTTCTTGAGCTCGCGAGCGCCTATCAAATTATTAGTAGCATTTTGATATACGTAGTCACGCGGTGATAAGCTTCGTCGCGAAACCAGTTTGCCTTCAGCATCGCTTAGTGACATCTCAAGCCATGGAAGTGGTTGTTCAATGCTTGCGTGATTAATAATGCTAACCCGCAGCAAGATAGTCGATGGCCGAGTTGGATGTGCTTCGGTGCGCGCTGAAGCGAGTTCAAGCTGGCTAAGATTTCGTCTGCTAGGCAGCACTATGTTGTGCTGATAAAGCTCCTCGATTATGGGGGTGGCGAATTGTGAGATTTGTTTTTTAGCCGACTGCTGAACGCTTGAGTTCTCATCCAAGACGATGACTTGTCGTAACCAAAGTTGATAAACCATTGCGACCAGCAATAATAGAGCGACAAGCAACAAGACCGTGGCGAGCAAGGAAGAGCTTAATCGAGCGCCAAAGCTGCGCTTAGTTTTTACTTTTCGATCTAGCTCAAAGGGCTCTATGACTTTCTCTTCTTGAGCTAGATCATTGACAGTGCTCGCTTGCTTTGAGTTATTTAGTTTATCGTCGATCTGAGAATCGACTCGGTCAGAATCGACTCGGTCAATCAAACTCTCTTTGCTGACTTCTTGGTCACTAGGCTGTGTGTTTAATCTATTTTCTTCGCGTTCGTTTTCGGCATCACTTGAAGGTTCTTGCTCGGCTGAAGACTGCTGTTTAGCCAGGGGCTTTTCTGCTTCAGAAAAAGTCGCAGTGTTCTCGAGAGTTTCAAAGGATGTGTACGTTTGGCTTTCAGTTGGTGGGGTTTCTGACGAAGGCAAATCCAATTCGGCTTGTTCATTGTTCTTCGAGCCATAGCCAACTAGCTTAATCTTCTTTTCAAGCTCCTCTTTTTCAGCTTTTTCGATTTTTTCACGGGCCAATTTTTCGAAGTCGATATTTTCAGCCGCGGCTTCAAATGCCGCGCGTTGAGCGGCTTCTTCGGCTTCTCGCTGCTCCTTGGCTTTTATATTCTCGAGTAATTTATTAACAGATAGAACTCGTGAGTCAAAATCCAAATCTATGTCATCTGTCTGCTGTTTTGACGCTGAGTGGAGCCGTTCTTGCTCGATTTTAGCTTGGCGTTGCTGTTCTTCTAAACGAGCCTGCTCACGAATTGCTTGTCGCTTAGCCCGTTCTGCCTCTGCGTCGCGCTCTTCAGTTAGCGGTTCTATGAAAGTTTCTCGCGGATCGAATCTAGGTGCTTCAGCGTTCAAGTCTACAAGCCGTGCCTCAAATCGTTCGCGACAAGAGCCACAACGAACCATGCCTTCTGACACGCGCAATTGCTCGTCACTAATCACGTAGGTCGTGAAGCAGTGTGGGCATTGAGTGTTGTGTAGGGCCATTTGGTCTCGCTTAGTCGGTTTAGAGTGTCACGATTTCAAGTGTCTATCGACGGCGTGCGGTGAGCAAGCACCACTGCTCTTGATCGTGTTGATTAAACACGAATTCTTTTCCAAAAGCTGCTTTAACTTTCTCTGCTTGAGTACTTAGAATGCCGGTTAACAGTAATTCACCGTCGACTGCTAAATGGTGCAATAAAGTGTCGCGTAACTCAATAATCACTTCTGCCAAAATATTGGCAATTACCAAGTTGTAACTCGCGGCGGGTTTTTCCGGCAATTGTGAGTGCAAATAAGACCGCATTTTCTCGCTAACGCCATTTCGTTTGGCGTTTTCGTCGCAAGCGTCGACGGCTAAGGGATCAATATCCACGGCATCGGCATGGCTTGCACCACTCATGATCGCGGCAATCGCTAAAATACCAGAGCCGCTGCCATAATCGAGTACGCGTTGTTCATCAAGTTGTTGCTCGGCTAACCAATGCAGGCACATGTTGGTGGTGGCATGGGTGCCCGTGCCAAATGCTAAACCTGGGTCGAGTACAATATTGCGCGCGCTCGGTTCAGTGGGTTCGCACCAACTTGGGCAAACCCAGAGGGTAGTTCCTACTTGAATTGGTTTGAATGAACTAAGCCACACGCGTTCCCAGTCTTGGTCGACTAACTTGCTTATTTCAACAGGTACTTCAGTCGCGCTGGAGCCAGTGAATTGGTTTGCTACAAAGTTTACGATTGGTTCGAGTTCAACGGTGTCGTTAAAAAGGGCTGTGAGCTTCACTTTTCGCCAGTCAGGTCGGCCAGGAAATGCCACTTCATAGAATTCGTCTTCGCTCGCGTTTTCAGACGTAATCGCTTGAGCTAGAAAGCCTTCTAACATGTCCGATAGACGGTCGACGTCGGCTGCGTCAATAACAAAAGTCGCTTGAATCCAGCTCATGGCAGTTGCTCGAGGCTAATACTAAAGTTGTAGGGTAGCTTTAGTATACCTTTGCAGAACGGGCATTCCTAACATGATTGTGCTTGAGCTGCTCTGCCGATCCTAG
>CAKZRZ010000263.1 GCA_937918955.1 uncultured Arenicella sp. | reverse complement strand
CGCCTTTTCCTGCACCGTGGTGTCTACATTCACGTGATCTAATTCACGTACACTCATCGCCTTAGTGTTCAGAGCCAATTCTGTGGTGTTACTGAACAAAGACTCTAAGCGGTCTCCCACCCGATCTCGCCAGCGCGTCAGGCTGGTCGGGTGTAAAGGCGACTCGTGTTGCAAATACTCGTAGCCACAAAAGTACTGTCAATATGGGTTTTCAACCCAGTATGGAAATGAAGCACGACTACCCAGACCGATCAGTGCAACTGCATGTACACACAATGAGGGATTTTTCCGGCGAGGTTCACGCTTTGGAAGGCCAAGCGTTGGAGTGGGTCAGTGTTGGAGTGGGTAGTGTTGGAGTGGGTAGTGTTGGTGAGTTGCGCGAGCTGGACTTCTTGCAGGGTAATCAAGCGATGATTGAAAAGCTTGAGTTGGAGCGCATGCAGCAAAATAACAAATAGTCAGTAGAAGTCATTCAGTCTGCTGTTTGTATTAAATTATACATCCTGTTCGCTGCCAGCGAGCAGCCGTAATGAAACTGTCATTGATTTGAAATCACCCTTCGGCTACGACACAAACCAATAGACGAAGCCCCCAGTTTTTGCTTAGCCCCCATTTTCCATTTGTAAACAAGTTATATCAAACAACCATAGAAATTACTCTCTCTGAAAAGTGTATTATTCTAGGCGTTAATAAGGATTTTAATATGTCACTAAACAATAAAATATTACTTTCATCATGGTTCGTGCTGCTGCTTTCTGTTTTGTGCCCGAAACCTGTTATAGCTGAAGAAGAGGTGTGGACTTGGAACTACCGATGGATAGATAACATTCACGGTATCAATTCCGGGAGCGGCGAAGCCTCAAGTTATGGGGAGGCCATGGGGAAATTAAGAGGGGAGTGCGGTCAAGCGTGTTCTAAATTAAAAGTCGAATACGGTGGCGTTTTTTATGGTAAACGCAGTTACACGCTTAAGTTGGAGACTCAGGACACGAGCGCCCAGTTTACGAGTTGGGTTACTACTCAACCTGATCCTGAAGGAGAGAGGCGAAGATTAGCAGAATATGAAAACTCAGGAGATTGCCCGGGGCCAACCAATATTCGTTTTGATGGCGATTGGCAAGGAAGTCTTATCCATCAAATTCGCGGTAAGGTTTTCACAGCATTTTTAGGGAGTGAGTGTGTAGCTAATAAAATAGGATTGTCGACAGTCAAAAGAGACCGAGAAATTTATTGTAGTTCTGAGGGTTATACACCGATTGTAGGGGAAGAAGGTATATGCCGAGGCCTAGTTGGGGGTGGTATTACTGGTGGTGGTACTGCTTGCGACTGCACTGAGAATTTAGTGGAAGGTGAGTGTGTTCTCGCGACGTTGAATACAACTCCGCGGTTCAAGATTCTGAGAAAGGTAACTATTTACAAGTTAGCACGCCTAATAACGAAGGTTTAGCCTGCGGCAAACCTGTTTCTAGTAAAAGCTGCCCTGCAGAGTCGAGTATTGCTAATGCGGGAGCAGTGGGCAACCCAATTCATTGTGCCGATGGCGAAAAACGTCAACATGACGTTGACTATCAAGCACCGTTGGGCCCGTTAAGATTGACGCGTACTTATTTAAACAGACCCAGGTCAGACAGCAGCAAAACGGTGCTTGGTGTTAGACGAGAAGGCAGTTTATCTAAGATACAAATTAAAGCGGGGACAGGTTTTAGAGACCCGTCTTGGTTAGTTAATATTCCGCGCATGATCAAGTATGGAGACGCGTTGACTGGCGTTGATATGGGCGACGGCACGCGTTTAATTTTCAATGAGGGCGAGCCGGGGATTGAAAGCTTTGGGTCAATAGAGGAAGGCGATCAAGAAACCACATACACCACCCAGAGTGGCACTAAATTCTTTTTTGACGATCAAAGAAGGGCCACTCGGCAATTATTACGCAATGGTCAATACGTAGACTATGAATACGTCTCAGATCATCAAACCATTCTTACAGACAATTTTGGGCGTGAGCTGCGTATTGAACACGATGAAAAGGGGCCGAACGAACGAAATGTGATTGGCCGTATTCGTAAAGTGACCGACCCTGCCGGCATTGTCACGAGCTACACCTATAATGTTGATGGCATGATTGAAAGTGTCTCTAACTCCGGTATTAATGGCACTAAATATTACAGCTATCAAGGTGATGATGATGACATATTACTCACTCAAATTACAGACGAATTAGGCGTGCCCTACGCCAGTTGGGAATACGACGAGTATTCCAGAGCAATCTCATCAAGCCATCATAACAACGCAGAGCGCGTAGAAGTTGAGTATCTAGAGTACAACAATGTCGATAAGATAGCCTCAAGCATCACGCGTGAGTATCGTAACGATTCACAAGCGTTAGAGACTGAATATCAATTTAAACGGATTAATGGTGCAACTAAACCTGTAAAAATAACGCAAAAGCCTTGTGAAAACTGCACGCCTGCCACAACAGAATATACCTACGACTACAATGGCCTACTGGATAAAGTATCGGTGCTGGGCGGGCAAACAACAGACTACGATTATTCCACGCGAGGCTTGGTAACCAAACAAGTTACAGCACCAGGCACTCCTGAAGCGCGCACCACCAGTTATTCTTGGCACTCAGAATTTAGTCTGCCGACCCGAACTATTAATAACACAATCAGTAAAAATTTCAGTTATGACGATAGTGGTAATTTGTTAAGCACTTCTTATGGTTACGCAAATACCAATCGAACCGATTATACCTACAATCAATATGGCCAGGTTTTAACCATTGACGGCCCAAGAACGGATGTTCAAGACATCACCACATTTGAATATCTGCCCAACGGCAACCTCAGCCGAGTTGTCAATGCATTGGACCATGTTACCGAGATAACACAACACGATGCCTATGGTCGGCCCACCCGAATAGTAGACCCTAATGGTGCCGTCACGTCACTTATTTATAACGCCAAAGGTTGGCTGCTGAGCAGTGCCATTAATGGTGATACTACCCAAATCGCTTGTCTGGCGATGGATGTTAATCCATTGTCGGCCTCTTCTAAAACGAAGGGTAGCTCTTTGGCTATGTTCGCGATACCAACCGTCATAATGATGCCGTACTCTGCTAACAGACCTCGTAATTGATTGGCATTAATTTTACGCGCATCTTTAAAGCGCGTTCGAATACGCAATAGAGTTTGAATATCTTGTTGTTCGAGCGTTTTTACTGGCACTGGATGTAGGTTGGGACGTAACGCTGCTTCAGCAATAGCCAAAG
>CAKZRZ010000262.1 GCA_937918955.1 uncultured Arenicella sp. | reverse complement strand
TCCGGATGCGTTTCTATTACCAATAAAACCCATCGCTGAACCACGCCACAAATAGCGCTATGTACAACAAGGTCCTACTGGACATTTTAAATTACTTTCTAGGCATGCCTGAAAGGCGCGCTAGAATACTGTTTAGGGTGTTAGAAATCAACCTTCTACTAGCTAAAAGCAAGCAAAAAACTGTCTCAAACTTTTAAATCTTGGTTTACGGTTGAGGTGTCGAAATTTTGTTTCCAATCGAGGCGCTAATTGGTTTTTAGCGCGGAGCGTACTAGAGTACGTGAGCACTAAAAATAATTAGCAACGAAGAGTGGGACCAAAAGATCGATATCTCAAAAGTAAAACTAGCCTTGACGCTGCTTATGTCGTGGATCTGTACAGATCACACGAACAACGCCTTTACGACGAATAACTTTACAGTTACGGCAGATTTTTTTTACTGATGCACGAACTTTCATGATTTACCTCAGAACGACGTTCTAGATGTTCTAAATTTTACCTAATCGATAATTCTAGCGACGGCGCTTGCGGCCACCACCAGACTTACCAGTTAAGTTAGTTTTCTTCATTAAGCTTTCATACTGCTGAGACATGAGATGAGATTGCACTTGGCCCATCAAATCCATAATAACTACAACAATAATAAGCAACGATGTACCACCAAAATAAAACGGCACATTGTAATTAACAATCAATAGCTCAGGAAGTAAGCACACAATTGCTAGGTATATGGCGCCAACCAAAGTTAGCTTTGACACAACGCCATCGATATAACGTGCTGTCTGCTGGCCCGGGCGAATGCCAGGTACAAACGCACCTTGTTTCTTCAGGTTTTCAGCAATTTCTTTCGGGTCAAACGTTAACGCCGTATAAAAGAAAGCAAAAAACAAAATCATGCCAATATACAAAATGGTGTAAACCAATTCACCCGGTTGCATTTTGGTTGCGATATCACGCAAAACACCAGCGACACCAGTTGCCGTTTCGTTACCAAAGAAACCCACCAAGCTCGCAGGAAACAAGATAATACTTGACGCGAAAATTGGTGGAATAACACCCGCCATATTCATCTTCAAAGGGAAGTATGAAGCAGGCGCTTGCATAACTTGGTTGCCACGTTGTTGGCGCGCGTAGTTCACCGTCAAACGGCGTTGACCACGCTCGACAAAAACCACAAATGCAGTAACAATAGCCACAGCAACCAACAAGAACACTACAAACAATGGCGAGAACTCACCGCTACTAGCCAACTCGATAGTGCCACCGATGGCGCTTGGTAAGCCTGCTACGATACCAGCGAAGATGATCAACGACATGCCGTTACCAATTCCACGCTCGGTAATTTGCTCGCCTAACCAAACCAGGAACATAGTTCCCGCTACAAGTGCTAGTACACAAACAATTGTAAATTGCATACCAGTAATCAACGTTACTGGAGCGCCTGTGCTAGCGGTCTGGGTTTGTACTGTGCTTGCTACACCAATAGCTTGGAAAGTAGCAAGTACTACCGCGGCATACTTAGTCCACTTTTGGATCTTGCGTCGGCCAGATTCGCCTTCAGCTTTAATTTGCTTCAAACGAGGTTCAACAGCGGTCAACATCTGGATGATGATAGACGCTGAAATATAAGGCATAACGCCCAAAGCCATAACCGATAGGCGACTTAAGGCGCCACCCGAGAACATATTAAGAACATCAAGGATAGAACCGCGATTTTGCTCAAAAAGCGTTGCAATCGCGATCGGATCAATACCTGGCACCGGCACGTGAGTACCAATACGGTAAACGATAAAAGCCGCTAGCACGAAACCGATTCGCGACCACAGTTCTTTAAGTTTTCCAGACCCAGCGAGGGCTGCTGCTTGTTCTCGTGACATTATCTAATCCTAAGCTTTCCGTCTATGACTTTGTTTTTATCTTAAATAAGCTTTATTGGGACTCAACTGAAACTTTAAAGGCATGAAGATAGAAGGCTAAACTAGCCTTCTACTTTACCGCCAGCTGCTTCGATCGCCGCTTTCGCGCCTTTCGTTGCGCCAACGCCTTGAAGTGTTACGGCTTTAGTCAACTCGCCAGACAGAACAACCTTGGCGCGAAGGTGACCTGCATTAAGCAAGCCAGCTTTACGCAAAGCTGCTAGATCAACAGTTTCGCCTTCAACTAGGTTCAATTCGTGCAAACGAATTTCAGCCATGTTTTTAGCCATCGCAGAACGGAAACCGCGTTTTGGCAAGCGGCGTTGAATAGGCATTTGACCACCTTCAAAACCGATTTGAACCTTACCACCTGAACGTGATTTTTGACCTTTAACACCACGGCCAGCTGTTTTACCAGTGCCAGAACCAATGCCACGGCCAACGCGTTTACGCGCGTGCTTTGCACCTTCTGCTGGTTTTAGAGTATTTAAACGCATCGTCTTATACCTCTTCCCACTTAAGCAAGTAAGAAACTTTATTAATCATGCCACGGTTCTCAGGTGTATCGATCACCTCAACCGTTTGATGCATGCGACGTAAACCTAAGCCTTTCACGCAAGCCATGTGCTTCGCACCACGACCGAACATGCTTTTTACTAAGGTAACTTGGATTTTCTTTTCGTTAGCCATTTGTCTATACCGAATGTAATCAGGAGAAGCGTTGCCGCTTACTCCATAATTTCTTTAACTGACTTACCGCGTTTAGCAGCAACTGACGCTGGGCTATTGATTGAACGTAAACCTTT
>CAKZRZ010000261.1 GCA_937918955.1 uncultured Arenicella sp. | reverse complement strand
CGTATGATCAGCGACGAGCCGGCCGATGGTGACTTTCTGGCGAACGATCAAATCCCTGGCACGCTCCTACCCGTTTTACAGCGTATGGCGAGCGAACAACTACCGGTGTTGCTCGATACCGATCAACGTTTGAGCGACTGGCGAAAACTCAATCCTGAACGAAAAGACGTTGAACGTTTTATTGGTATGCACACCTTTAAAGTTGAAGGTGTCGAGGCCGAGCGCGCAGTGCTTCCGTTCTCTCTATGGATGTTTCGTCGTCCCGTCGACTTCTATTCTTCACTTGAGAGTACCGAAGAGGTTGATCAGTTGATGAGCGATTCTGGCTTCGGTCAATCACTCCAAAATGGCCTTGAGAACAAACTAGAAAAAGAAAAAAACATCGTTGTTTTCGCCGAGTAATTGGTGGCGCCCGTTCTATTGCCTAATTACTATCCCGAAAAGCACTCTTAATCAAAATGCTTTGGTAGCAAATGCTCGGCCTTAACAATCTGTACGAAATACACGACCTGATTGATGAGCTTTAGCGAGATTTTTAAACCCATGTCTTGGAGCGATTTTAGGCCGTGCACAGAGAACCATAAAGATGACTAATGATCTGGTTGCCTTTTCGTTTTAGTCATTTGAGGGAAGCCTTCTCACGGATACCTAGGAAATCATTTTATCTTTTTTTCAGTTAATGGAACGGCCTTGAAGCGTGATCTTCTATTTCAGATGTTGATTAATAAATTCTACTACCGCGCGTAAAGCTTGCAGTCGTGTTTCACCTTGCGATAGGTAGTGATCTTCACCTTTTAGTTCTAATTTGCTTACGTCTTTCTTAGCTTTCTTGAGAGCTTGATACATTGTTATTGATTGCCTCGGATGTACAGTCTGATCTTTTTCAGAGTGAATCAAAAGTACTGGAGCGATAAACGACTGTGCGGCCATTTCAGGCGAGCGCTGTTTCGCGATATTTTTGTCTGCTTTATCAAAACCGAGAATTTGAGCTTGCCAAAATGCGAGAGAAGAGCTTTTGTGGCCGCCTTCATTTCGTATTCGACTTAAGAAGGCGGGTAGATTGCCAATACCGTTAATTGCGACAACACATTTATAGAGGTCTGGATCGAAAGCGCCACCTGCCAATGCAGAGTAACCGCCATAGCTCGCTCCGGCAATACAAACGCGCTGACGATCAATGATGCCTTGTTCACTAAAAAAGCCGACCGCATCGCTCAAATCGAATAAGGCTTTTCGCCCCCATTCGCCATAGCCTGCAGCCTGATGTTCTGCACCAAAGCCTATTGAGCCACGAAATTGAGGCTGGATAACAACATACCCCTGTTCGGCCAAAGCTTGCGCCATATAATCAAAACCAATCGAATCATATGAGCTGGGACCGCCATGCGGCATTACTACGGCAGGCAAGTTCTTCATGTTATCAACGCTGTCTCGAGGAATGGTTACAAGGGTGGGGATTTTCATTCCGTCACGTGCTTTGAACGTAAGCGATGTAATAGGGTGAATGTCTTTATCTGAAACATTCGAGCGCGCGCTTGTGATAAATACTGTATTTTTACCTTTGGAGTATAAAAAATAATCTCCTACCGATTGCGACCCCTCAACACGGACGAGAACGTGTTCGCGGTCAGGAGACACTTCTTCTATCCACACTGAATGAGACGGAAACTTGCTCAAGATTGCCTTTACTCGAGTATCTAAATCAGCATCGAAAAAGTTATAACTTGGATTGAAGCCAGAGTAACGAACACCCAATAGCTTTCGTTGCTTATCCGTTATAAAGCCCACTATGTCAGCGTCATCTTTCTCCAACAATGGCCCCGTTAATTCGCCATCTTTGAGAGCTAGCTTATAAACCGCCGAGCGATTAGTGTCTGTATTAAAGTCCAACATGAAAAGGTAGTTTTCATCAATACTTACGCCGATGAAGTCTTTGGTGATATACGGCGTGTCATCTGAGAAAACTACCACTTCCTTTTTGCCATGGTACGCCACGATGCTATGCTTTTGCTTAGCCTTGTCGAAAACTTCTTTGGCTAACACTTCACCTGTTTCGCCGACAAAATAATCCAGAGCATGACCACGACCGCGTTTATGGATTCTAGGTCTGCCAGAACCATTGATTTTGGCCTTAAATAGAGACATAGGTGGGTCAATTTGTTGGCCTTGAGAAAAAAAAGGCTCACCCGAAAAAGCCGGAATGTACAATGATTTGCCATCAGGCGAAACGCCAACAACTTGATCTAGGCTTGATTGGCCCGCGTAAACATCATTCTTACCAGGCACCAATAATTGGCGATACTTCTTTTTTGAAATGTCGTAGGTAGTTCCAACTGACATTTCAAATTCGCCTTTAAACCCTGGTACGCTGGTCATCGCTGCGATACTCATAAGTAGATTGTTATTATCAATGAAGCTAAGGTTTCTAGGTTTGACGTCAGATACGCCGAAGCTCGAGATCGCCTTTAAGGGGGCCACTGAGATCACTGAAATTAGGTCACGCTCAGGCGTGACCAAGCGAAAGGCAATCTTCTGACCGTTTGGCGAAATCGTCATTTTTTGTACTTTGGGCAACTCCCCATATCGGTCAACATCAGGAGCTGCAAAAGCAACATTGCTAAAAACGATTAGTAGTAAAGCTAGTATTTTCATCAGTAAGATCTTTTTAATTGGTTTGGTAGAGAAGTTACATGGGCATTGTAGATTTGCCAAGTAAAAGGTGCTTTGGTTTTTTGCTAAAAGATTATGTGCGCTCAATATCGGTCAGCCCCCCCTAGAGCCTATCTACGTGCACTTGCCTATTATTTTGAACTCAGCTTTGATCGACTTATTAAATACACGAAACCATGGCTTTATTATCAAGTAAGGCTTGGCTCTTGAAACGATTTATGCGCTTGCTTATTTCATGGTTTACCAGGCGATATCTTTGTTATTGATTTTTATGAGCTAAGAGATATCTCCATGAAACGCTAAGTTCAAAGGCGTTTCGAACGTATTACCTGAACACGTATATATCAACAAGAAGACAACATAATAGCGCTTGCCAAAATAGTTGTACTCAAATTAAAGCTCATTCCTTAAAAAATTTTGCCGTTTGCTCATTAGCAGGATAAAAAGTTTCAATTCTTAGTTCGTCGGTAGTGATGTCTTGAGCAGTCCCGAATGTAGAGATAACTGAGCAAAGACTCAACTTGAGTTCACCTAGCTCTAGCTCAATAGGCAGCATGGGCAAGAATGGTTCGCCTAGGCGTTCGTCGTATTCTTGATTTGCGTATTGAGCAAGCTGTTCATAACGCGCAATTACCTCCTTGTCGCCTGATTCTAACGCTTCCTTTTTGAGGCGGCGAAGAAAAGGCCCCGAAATTTCGTCCCAATTACTTATGAATTGTCGCAAGCCATTTGGGTGAATTGTTAGTAAGGCGATGTTTTTGCTTCCGCCATCGTCAATTGCATCCCACACGTGAGCAATCGGCCCGCCTATTTCAAACAAGAGGTTCGCTGCATTATTTTGCATTTTAATATTCCATTGTTTGTCTAGTACAAACGCTGGATAGGGTTCGTGATGTACCAACATTTCAGTAAGAATGTTTTTCACCGGTTTCATAGCTGGGTCGTCGAGCTCTCGTTCGCTATAGAGTTTTGCAAAACCAGCCGCGTTCAAGATTGAATTGCGTTCTCTCAATGGAATATCCATTGCCTCTGACAGTTTTACTACCATTTCTCGGCTTGGCTGACTTCTACCAGTTTCGAGCCAGCTAAGGTGGCGCTGCGAAACATCGGCCGCAAGAGCGAGGTCTAACTGAGACATTTTTTTGTGTTTTCGCCATTCGCGCAGGCTTTCTGTGAATTGACTGTGTTGCATGTTCATCGCGTATTCTCCATTAGTGCGCTAGTAAACCTTGTTATTTGGCTAGTTTCAATTACCTCAGACGTCATTGCTGAGCCAGGAGTTTTAGTCGCAAAATAGAAAGCTCTTCTAACACTTCAGTTTAAAGGTGATCTACATGACTAACATCAAGACTTCTAATATCTATCAGGCAAGGAAAACCATCGCTATAATTCTTTTACTACCGTTTTCAATACTCAGCGCGTACGCCGTCTATAAAGTGGGCTACGTTGGAATCTTTGATTACCATCGTCATAGTCCTGCTGGTTGGCAGGTGTTTGTCGACTTAGTTATCGCCTGTGTTTTGTGTCTAACTTGGCTTATTCCTGAGGCGAAGAGTAAGGGTCGAAACCCAATTCCGTTTGTAGTTCTAACCTTAGTCTTGGGTTCGTTTGGGCCACTGTTGTATATCGTTACCGATAAAACTGACTAATTTGTCACACTTCCCCGTTCGGTAATAACTTGGTTTTTCACTGCCGCGGTTTATACTTGTTTTAATAACAAGAACTTTGATATTAGTTCGAAAATAAACAGCCCAATCGCCCTCGTAGGAGAATGCAATGAATCAAGCCGAAAAAGATATCCGTATTAAATTAGCCGCATGTTATCGAATTTTTGATTACATGGGTTGGAGTGAAATGATCTATAACCATATCACCGTAAAGGTGCCAGGTTCAGATGGTCACTTTTTAATCAACCCGTATGGCTTGCACTATAAAGAAGTTACTGCATCTAACTTGGTTAAGGTAGATATCAATGGGGACATTGTTGAAGAGACCGATTATCCGGTGAACCCCGCCGGCATGCTAATTCACAGTGCGATTCATGGCGCCCGCGAGGATGCGCACTGTATCGGCCATATTCATTCTACCGCTGGCATGACCGTGGCTTGTCAGCAAGAGGGCTTACGAATCGATAATTTTTATTCGGTGTTGTTACACAATCAAGTTGCATATCATGACTTTCAAGGTATCACCGTTGTTGAGGGTGAAAAAGAAGACTTAATTGCGAGTTTGGGTACCAAAAATCTACTTATTCTCCGTAGTCACGGTTTGCTGTCTTGCGGTCGTACCATTGCTGAGATGTTTTTCAATATGGTGGCTCTACAACGTTCCTGTGAAATTCAAGTTTCAGTTGATCAAACGGGTCGCCCGATTGTGCCAGTCTCCGTTGAGATCGCCGAGAAAACTGAGCAATTATTAAAGCTTCAAATGGCCAGTATGGGCGGTCAGGCCGCTGGTGAGTTAGAGTTCGCGGCAATGCAGCGCTTGGTTGACCGTGAGGATGATTCTTATAAAGATTTATAGTTTTATCAGATGAACACAGAACCTGTTTGGTTAGAAGTCGCACTCAATGGTGGCGCAGGCTTAGCATACCAGCCGAATATCCCGATCACGCCTGAGGCAATCATCGCCGACGGCGTGGCCTGCGCAAAAGCCGGCGCCTCGATCATTCATTTGCATGTTTACGATGACGACGGCAAGCCTTTCGAAAACGCTGATCGCTATGCCTTGGTTATTGAAGGAATTCGTCAGCAGTGTGATGCTATTGTCTACCCAACTCTCGGCCTGAGTCCGGTGTTAGAAGAGCGACTCGAGCCCGTTAAAGACTTGGCTAGGCGTGGCTTGCTAGAGTGGGGCGTAGTAGATCCGGGTAGTGTTAATATTACTCATACTTCGCAAATTGCGACGAAAACTGATGGCTTTTTGTATGCTAATCCCGATCAACATATTCGCGCACTACTAGAACTATCCGTCGAGGATAACTGGCGACCTGCGTATGCGGTGTATGAACCTGGTTTTGCCCGTCTAGGTAAAGCTTTGGCTGATTCGGTAAACGGCGTGCAAACTCCGATCTATCGAATTATGTTTTCAGATAATTTGCTGTTTGGTATGGCGCCATCGGAAATGGCTTTACGTTTCTATGCTGAACATTTAGCCAGCGTTGCGCCAGATGCGCCATGGATGGTTTCGGGTTTAGATGCCAATGTAGAACATATTATTCCATTGGCGCTGGAACTTGGCGCGCATGTAAGAGTTGGTTTAGAAGATGCGCCTTTTGGCTGTCACTTCAGCAATCTTGAGCTTGTGCAGCAAGCAGTGGAGCTGATTGAAAGCTCAGGGCGTTCGATTGCTACGCCAGCTGAAATAAGAGCCAGCGTTTGATTTTCACATCAACTTCCGAAAACCGCTAGGTTTTGCTTTTCGCTGCATTAGAATGCAATCATGAGTGCTGTTCAAGACAAACCTTTAGCCAAGAGCTACTCACGTGCGCGTAAGGCCAGAGATGCACGCTTTGACGGTGTTTTTTTTACCGCGGTCAAATCAACTGGGATTTATTGTCGGCCAATATGTCCAGCGAATCCTCCGCTGGAAAAAAACGTTGAGTATTATTCTTCAGCGATATCCGCTGCACAAGCTGGCTTTCGTCCATGCCTGCGATGTCGACCGGACAGCGCTCCACAGTCATCGGCTTGGCTTGGTTCCGAAACCAGTTTTCAGCGTGCATTGGGGTTAATTCAGGCTGGCGCCTTGCAAGAGCAATCAGTTGATGATTTAGCACTCCGTTTGGGGATATCAGCGCGTTATTTGAGAGAGTTGTTTCAAGCTAATTTGGGCACATCTCCGAAGCAATACGCTATTTATCAACAGTGTTTATTTGCTAAGCAATTGCTGCATAATTCTGACTTGGCGATGCAGGACGTTGCCTACGCTGCGGGCTTTAATAGCGTGCGCCGATTCAACGAAGCAATCAAAGATCTGTTAAAGCTGACGCCAAGTGATATTAGGGCTCGGCGAACTCCAAAAGAGAAAGGTCTAGTGCTTAAACTAAATTATAGGCCGCCTTTTGCATGGAACTCGCTATTTGAGTTCCTGAAACGACGCGTCATCGAGAGCCTAGAGTGGATCAGTGAATCGACTGGACGACAGAGTTATAGTCGTACAATTGAATACCGAACTACGCGAGGATACTTTACCGCAGAGCACCTAGCGCAGAGTAATCAAATTGCGCTTTCCTTGCACTTGAATGAATATCAATATTTATCAGCGATCGTACAAAAGATTCGATTGCTATTTGATTTAGATGCCCCCATTTATGAAATTGATAAGCACTTGATCTCTTGTGTTGGAGATTCAATTGAGTATCAGGAGGGCTTGCGAATCCCAGGTATATGGGGCGCTTTCGAAGCCGGCGTACGTGCCATCTTAGGGCAGCAAGTTTCTGTTGCTGCGGCCAATACCTTGGTAACTACTATGTTGGAAAATCTCGGGGATGAGGTCGAATTTAAGAGCGGCATGCAGCGACGTTATTTCCCCAGACCTCAAGACGTTGTTGATGACCCGTTAGATTTTTTTCGTATGCCTCAGTCGCGCAAGGATACAATTCGACGATTGGCATACCATTTTATCGAGCACCCCTATCCTGAGCAGATTAATGATTGGCTCGAGATCAAAGGCATTGGCCCTTGGACCGTCAATTACGTAAAACTCAGAGCCAGCAAAGATCCGGATATTTGGTTGGCGGGCGATGCGGGCATTAAGAACGCGATTAAAGCCGTAGGGCGCGAGCCGGACCTAGAGCAAACTCAACCATGGCGAAGTTACTTGACCTTTCAAATGTGGAACCAATTATGAAGACTGATGATAGCGATTTATATCAAGATCATTTTGATTCGCCACTTGGAGTAATGGAAATTACTACCAGCGAGACAGCGATTAAATCGATCCATTTTGTCGAACAGACAGGCCGAGTTAGTCGGAATAAACTAACGACTGAAACCATTCGACAATTAACTGAATATTTTGAAGGAGAGCTCAAAGAGTTTGACTTGCCGCTCGGAGCAGAAGGCACTGACTTTCAACAGCAAGTATGGTCAGCATTGAGTTCGATTCCCCATGGCCAAACATGCTCATACGGTGACATTGCCAAGCAGATTGGTAACCCGAGGGGAATGCGTGCAGTCGGTTTGGCGAATGGTAAGAACCCGTTAACTATAGTTGTGCCGTGTCATCGAGTAATTGGCGCAAACGGAAAGCTAACGGGCTATGCTTCAGGTACCGAGCGAAAAGCATGGTTACTAAATCACGAGGCCGATTCGCTATTTTAGCCTCAGCTTCGTATACTAAAAGTTCTACCAACTAACATTCAAAAAGGGAAACAATATGAATGATATCAATCAAAACAGCCCATATAGCGCGCCGCAAGCAGACCTCGGGGGAAGAGTGACAGAATCTCGACGTTATGCAGGATTCTGGATACGTGTATTAGCCACAATTATTGACTCGATTATTATCCTGATTATTACGGGGCCGCTGCTCTACGGAATATATGGTGTTGATGCGTTTGTCAGCGAAGATTTAGTTCAAGGAACAGCGCATGTTCTGATCAGCTATGTATTTCCCTTTGTATTTACCATTGTGCTCTGGATGAAATATGGTGGTACGCCGGGCAAGCGTATGCTCGGTTTGCGCGTAATTGACGAAGTTTCAGGCGAACATTTAAATCTGTCTAAAGCGATTATTCGTTATATCGGCTACATCATCTCTCTTATTGTCTTGTTTATTGGAGTTATTTGGGTCGCATTTAATCCCAAGAAAAAGGGGTGGCACGACTACATGTCTGGCTCTGTAGTTGTTGTTGACTAGTGATCAGGGAGGAATATCGCTAGCTTCCTTAGCTAAGTAAAAAAGCGCCAGAGTTGAGTGTTTCACTCTGGCGCTTTTCCGTGTTGCGAGATATCTATGATTAAAAAAATTATATTAATATTTTGGGTCCTCTGCATGGTCGCCGCCTTGGGGTTTATCCCAAATCCGGCCGGTCTGGTACTCAAGACCGTAGCTGTAATGCTGCTGTTGATTCATTCTATTGAGTTCATAGTTTTTGAAAAAACAATAAAGAGTAAAGCAATGAGCGTCGGAGATGGTCCTAGTAAATCGTTCTTAATGACCATGCTTTATGGTCTGTTTTATTTTAAGTTTTGAGAAGTTTTGCACAGATTTTTACGGAAAGTGGACAATAGCTCACTATTCAGCTGATCAATAGCAGTGATTGTTTAACGATTTATAATGGGTTTCTCACGCGAAATACCTGATAATACTGCCATCTTAAATTAGGGCGCTTATGCTCTAATTTCATTTCCAACCAAACAGAGAACGGAGCCCACGAGATGTACAACGGTAGCGCACTCTCGGTAAAGATGCTTGATGATGGCATCGCCGAAATGATCTTTGACTTGCAGGGCGAGTCAGTTAATAAATTTGATTCTAAGACAGTTAAAGAGCTTGAAGAAGCCGTTGACTTGCTTGACGATGCAGATGATGTAAAAGGTTTGCTGATTACCAGCGCGAAGCCGGTTTTTATCGTTGGTGCAGACATTACTGAATTTATTCCTATGTTTGCCGCTGGCGGCCACACGGCTGATGACCAGCTAGGCGGTAACAATGAAAACTTCAATATCATTGAAGAATTTGATTTCCCAACGGTTGTCGCGATAAACGGTTACGCAATGGGCGGTGGCTTAGAGCTATGCTTAGCGTGTGACTTTCGAGTAATGAGCAGCGCAGCCAAAATTGGCCTACCGGAAACCAAGCTTGGCTTACTTCCTGGCTGGGGTGGCACGGTTCGCTTACCGCGTATTGCGGGCGCAGACACAGCGATTGATTGGATTGCATCCGGTAAGGAACAACGCCCAGACGCCGCGCTAAAAGCAGGTGTTGTTGATGGTGTTGTCGCTCCAGAAGATCTACGTGACGCGGCACTTGCAGTATTGCAAGACGCCATCGACGGCAAAATGGATTACGAAGCCCGTCGTGATCAAAAAACTGAGCCATTGAAACTCAATGAAACTGAGTCGATGATGGTTTTTGAAACATCTAAAGCGTTTGTTGCTGGCACAGCTGGCCCAAATTATCCTTCGCCAGTAGCGGCTATTTCAGCAATGCAGCATGCCGCAGGTAAGTATCGTGACGATGCGCTTAAAATCGAAGCTGAAGCATTCGTGAAGATGGCGGGTACAGATACAGCCTCTTCTTTAATTGGTATCTTCTTAGCCGACCAACTGATTGGTAAGAAAGCCAAGGGTTGGGAAAAGCAAGCCGACAAGAAAGTTGGGCGCGCTGCGGTTTTAGGCGCAGGCATCATGGGTGGTGGTATTGCATACCAATCGGCCTTGAAAGGCACTCCAATCAAGATGAAAGACATCAACCAAGCTGGCTTGGACCTTGGCTTGGATGAAGCGAATGGCTTGTTGTCAAAGCAAGTTAATCGCGGTCGTATGAAAGTTGAGAAAATGGGTAGCATTTTGGCTGACATTGATCCAACGCTTTCATACGATAACTTTGATAGCGTAGATATCGTGGTAGAAGCGGTTGTTGAGAACCCTAAAGTTAAACATATGGTTTTGGCCGACGTTGAAAAGCATGTCAATGAAGATGCGATCATCGCCTCGAACACTTCAACGATTTCAATTACTTACTTGGCTGAAGCGCTAGAGCGCCCTGAGAATTTCTGTGGTATGCACTTCTTTAACCCAGTGCATAAAATGCCATTGGTAGAAGTAATCCGCGGTGAGAAAACGTCAGATACAGCGATTGCTCGAACTGTTGCTTATGCTAACAAAATGGGCAAGAAGGCGATCGTTGTGAACGATTGCCCTGGCTTTTTAGTTAATCGAGTCTTGTTCCCATACTTCGCTGGCTTCATGGACTTATTACGCGATGGCGCTGACTTCCAGCAAGTTGACAAGGTTATGGAAAAGTTTGGTTGGCCAATGGGCCCAGCTTACCTAATGGATGTTGTTGGCATGGACACTGGTCATCACGGCCAAGCGGTTATGGCAGAAGGTTTCCCTGATCGCATGGTTGGCACGTATAAAACGGCTGGCGACGCGATGTACGAAGCGGATCGTTTAGGTCAGAAGAACGGCGTCGGTTTCTACAAGTATGAAAAAGACAAGAAAGGCCGTATGAAGAAGGTCGCTGATGAAGCGAGTTACGAATTGCTAGCGCCGATAACGGCTGAGCGTAAAGAGTTCGAAGCTGAAGAAATCATCGCTCGAATGATGGTTCCAATGGCAACAGAGCTTGCGCGTTGTTTAGAAGAAAAAATCGTTGAGTCACCAGCCGAAGCCGATATGGCATTGGTGTATGGTGTTGGCTTCCCTCCATTCCGTGGTGGTCTTTTCAAATGGATCGATACTATCGGTATTGAAGAATTTGTTGCTATGAGCGACAAATACAAAGACCTCGGTAAGTTGTACGACGCCACTGAAGCGCAGCGCGAAATGGCGGCTTCAGGCAAGAAATACTACAACTTCTAACTCAGCGATCAGACATAGGTAATTATTATGAGTATTAATCCAAGAGACGCGGTTATTGTAGATTTCGCGCGTACCCCAATGGGCCGTTCTAAAAACGGTTGTTTTCGTCACACTCGC
>CAKZRZ010000260.1 GCA_937918955.1 uncultured Arenicella sp. | reverse complement strand
CCACCTTTAGAGCTTGCTGAATTCGAATTTCCCAAATGATAGTTCCATGCAGACCATGCATTTCGGCGCTTAGGTAAAAGGCTCTCATCGCTGTGCAATACGGCTTGGTTCTCTTGGTATTCGATGGCACCCAGAACAGATTTTTCTTGATCACTGGCATCGCTCAACATCGCCAATGCTTGATCACTATGTGTGGCAATAAAAACGGTATCAAAAAACCGCTCTTCTTCGCCCTCTACTTTTAAATACACACCATTATCGTCACGACGCACAGATGTAATTTCAGCATTCAATTTTATAGATTCTTTGAAGCGCTCAACCAACGGCGCGATGTATTGCTTCGAGCCACCCGGCACCACATACCATTGCGGGCGATTGTTTAAATCAAGCAAGCCATGATTTTCAAAAAAACGTAAAAAGAACTTAGCGGGAAAGCCTCTCATTAATACAGGGTCAGTAGACCAAATTGCCGCGCCCATCGGTAAAAGATAATGTCGGCTAAAGTAATCAGAGAAACCGCGCTTAGTCAGAAACTCATTGAGTGACTCTTCAGTGGGTTGTTGAATAAATTGCTTGGCGGTTTTATTAAAACGAATGATGTCAAAAATGAGTTTGTAGAAACGAGGGTTTAGAATATTTCGACGTTGCGCGAACATCGCATTTAAGCCACTGCCTTTGTACTCCAAACCACTGTTGTCACATTTAACACTGAAACTCATTTCAGTCTTCTGTGCCGCGACGCCGAGTTCATCTAATAGCGCATTGAATTTTGGATAGGTACGATCATTAAAGACGATAAAGCCACTGTCGATGCAAACCGTTTCTCCATTAAGCTCGACATCATGAGTGTGCGTATGACCACCGATATAATCGTTCTTTTCAAAAACGGTGACCTGATGATGCTTAGATAAATGATAGGCGGCAACGTTGCCTGAAATGCCAGTTCCGATGATTGCGATTTTCATAGGCTATCGAATTCTATGCTTGAGACAAATCTCGCTTCTTGATCAAACGGTAATGGCCGACCATCCATTCTTCACCGTTTCGATAGCCAAATAATTCGGCGCAAGCCATATAAAACAAACGCCAACGTACCCACCAATTATTCGCTGCGCTCGGCCCATAGCAAGACTCAAAATAGGGATACAAGGTTTGCTTTTGTGAGTCCATTCGAGCAAGCCAAGCATTGGATGTCTTTTCGTAATGGCCGCCATTCCATACCCAAGATTGCTCTAGATTTAAGTGATCATCAAACATCGAAGGTAAGCTTTTACAGGGCATTATCCCGCCGCTGAAAAAGTAGCGCGTCATCCAATCATCTTCACTCTCGTCCTCATAAAAATAAGGTGCGTCTTTATGCACGAAAATATGCATAAATAATGAAGCCTCGTCTTTCATCCAGGTTGAAACTCGCTTAAATAACTCCCGCCAATTACGCATGTGCTCAAACATTTCAACTGAGACTATTCGGTCAAATCTCTGCTCTGGTTCAAAATCGTTCATGTCGCAGGTTACGACCGTTAAGTTCCGAATGCCTCTAACAGATGCTTGATGTCGTATGTAATCAGCCTGAGAGCTCGAGTTTGAAACTGAAGTGATCAGACTGTTCGGCAAGGATTCGGCCATAAACAACGATAAAGAACCCCAACCGCAACCCAGCTCGAGTATCGCGTCTCCGTCCTCAAGCCCTGCTCGCTCGACTGTAACTCTCAATGCTTCAAGCTCTGACTCATCAAGTGTAGTTGAATCATTAGGCCAAAAACCACAGCTGTACTTAAGGTGCGAACCCAAGCTATTAATAAAGAACTCAGCGGGCAACTCATAATGTTGCTCGTTTGCCTTCTCGGGCAATGCGGCTACTGGCGACGCGTCCATCGCCTGGACAAAATTGGACACTAACGCTGCCCCGTGCTCGGCTCGTGCTTGACCTATCGCATCGAGTCGCTTCTTTAGCAAGCGACGAATGCCAAAGCGTAGTATGGGGTCAGGCAAGTAACCGTTTTCTACGATTGGCGTAAGGAACTTGTTTAACATAATTTTGTCGCTTGAACAGGAAGATGGAGGCAAAAATAAAACGGCTATGCCACGCTGTCAAACTGACAAAAGTCTATATCAAACAATATTTTAGCAGTAGATTTTATAATGAAAACTACTGCAATGAGACTACTTTAACTGAGCGTAAGATGTCAGCGCGAATACCAACAAAAAAGACTTCTGCCAGCAGGCAATTTATTACGATCTGATACACACAGGGTGACTATGAAAACGCAACTTAATTTCGACTTTGAAGCTGGACGAACTGTTAAGAAAAATAAAATGTTTTTTAAAAAAGTTTCTAAAACAGACGCTGCCGACTCAGTTTAAGTATATTTGGGATGGTAGCCTCAACCTAGTCGCCCATTTTTAGGGCTAACCAATTCAACAACTTTTCAGTTGCAGGGCCCTTATTCAAATGGCCATGCACAACATCAATGTCACTAGGAATATGCTCTGCATCAATCTCGGCTTGATCTAATGAGTGCTTTTCAAGAATATCAAAACTCACCTGATCTTTAACTCTAATTGTAGCTCTCACCTCAATACCGTCAAACGGATTGTAGTCCAGTCTTGCCATAGCCGATTCAATTGAGTAGCTCCCTTCATGCCTTACCTCAGTACCGTAGCCTGACTGGGTAAAGCCTTCGAGCTCAAGATTCCATATCGCTTTAGTAAAAGCAAACAACGCCTCTTTAGCGCACTGAGGGTAAACGGCTATTTGTTCCGAGAAATAACTCTTAGAAGTTGAGCCTACCAATATAGCATTGTCATCAACTGGCAGCGTAGTGGCGTTGAACGAGTCATGATCGTGTACGCAAATAGGAAACTGCAAACCAGATTCAAGCACTTGTTTAACAGCAAAATATCGCGTGAACAGCGCATGTTTTGAATTGAAATCAGAAGGAAGCTTCATTCGAATCGCGCCTGGATAATCTATGTTAGTTACGATAATTTGCTTTGCGCCAATTCGCGTTTTTAAGTAACGCTGGAGGTCAAAATATTTTTTTAACTCATTCACCCGAGACCGACTCGCGTCGGGCGATAGCCAGTACGCGCAAATATAGTTCACGTTTTCACCAATCTAATCATCGGCATATCGATTAAAGTACCCTCTAAGGAAAGTAAGCTTACATCACTAGCTTTAACAATCATCTCACGTGATTTCACGAATGCATTGCTCGGTATTATCGCAAGCTCAAAATTGTCCAGACTCGTAAGATGAGTTATGCCCTCAGAAAAAACGGTATCACCGGTGAGCTTTTCAAACAACTTATTAAGCTGGGGTTCAACTTGACTCAGCGAACCCTCAAACTCTAATTGGCTATCGACCAAAGATTTGAAGATCACAAGATTCGGTAGCTTTTTCTCGATAGCTTGCGACAGAAAATCCACAAGCTCTTGCTGCGTCACAGTATTTTGAATGCGTCTTTGCACACCAAAGCCAGACAATATTGGCTTTTCAAATAGCGCAGAGGAATGAACGCAAATGGTATCGAAGCTCCATAGGGGGCTAGCGCGTTCGACTAAAAACTCGGAGTATGTCTTACTAATAAGCTGCTCACCCAGTAGATCTGAAAAATGCTGCAAGACCGGCTCGACATCCATACCGAGCTCAGTCCAACCGATTAGATAATTGCGAACTCGATCACTCCACGCGTTAACATAGGTCGGTGCATTTGGACGATCAAAGCGATGTGACCAGCGCAAAAATGGCAAGCATAATACACGGCCGCCGCGTTGACGAACCTTCTCGTGGATATACCCTTCTTCGCCGCCGAAGCCTCTAAATTTAAGATTAAAGCCAGGCCAATTTTCTTTCACACAGGCAAACAGACCCAAGCCCTGCATTGGAATTTCAAACGGCGCATTAGTTTTCTCAGCGCCTTGTTGATCACTGCCCCAACGGCCAAAAAATCCACTCATCCATTCGGGAGTCATGTGCGTACTATAATCATCATGATTGTCGTAGAAAATTGGTCCATGCAAAAGGTCTAAACTCTTAGGAGCCTGATCAAAATACTCAATTAGCTTGCCAAGTACGCCTTGATGCAAAAACACATGACAATCGATGCACAGAACGTAATCACCATAGGCCTCTTGAAAAATGCGTTCACGAATTGCAGTGCCTCGGTATTCTTGCGCTGCGATATATCGTGCTTGAGGCACTCTAGAAACCAAGCCTCTTACAGCCTCTCCGTGCTTTGAACTTGGATTGTTATCAACAACGAGAATCTCTATTTGATCAAGCTGCTCTTGATGATACAAAATTACACTCATGATCGAAAAGTACACCCCATCGTAGTCATCATGGGTTGCCATGCCGACGGTTAGCTTAGGCTTAGGTGGATTGGTTTTAGCTATAGCAACGCATTCAGCACTGTCGCTTTTCGTATTTTTTGCAACTTGAGATGATGTTTGCTCGAGCAGCGCCTTTATTTGAACCGATTGATCCAAGCTTACCGACTCCTCCAAAAGAGTATTAAGCAATTGAGTAGCTTGCTCATCATTCCCCATTTTGAAAAGCGCCCGTGCACGCAAAAGGCGAGGAGAAACGCAGTAAGCATCAGGCTCATAGTAATCAACTTGTTGAGGCTTACTCATGCTCGAGACTTGTTCAGATAACAAGTTCGCTGTCGAGTAATCACGCTCTTGATAATGAAGCTCGGCCATTCTCAACAGTGGCTCAGCTCTAGTTGGGCACAATTCGAACGCTGAGTGCCAATGATTAATCGCCACGTCTAATTCATTATTTGCCTGACAGATACCGCCACTGAGATAATGTGCCATCCAGCGCACGGAGTCATTCGTATCAGACGCCACGACCGCTTCAAAATGTGGTAATGCAAGCTCGAGTTGCCCGCTCGCGAGTTCAATTTCGCCTATCGCAAGAGACATCGCCGGATTCAGATCAAACTGCCCAAGTACCGCATCTAGCAAAATTCGATTGGCCACATTATCCTTCGCCCAGGCTAGCTTGTCGCTGTTATTATGAATTGAAAAAGACCGAGTATAGGCTGATTCTAAGCCTTCTAATGAAAGCTGTTCTGCTGCCGGATACGCGTAGTTGATATTGCAGTCATGCCTAAACAATCGAGGTTCTGTTCTGACGGTTTTGCCTCGATGAACATCAAGCAAGCAAACCGCAGCAGACTTAGGCAAACTAAGGCTTGGCTCCAAAGTTACAAGGCTTTCGTCGAGTTCAAGCAGCAAAACCCATTCAGCACATTTCTGCGCTTCTTTGATTAGACGATTTTTTGCATCGCCATAGTGACGTAAATCGTCAGCGATAAATTGACCCGACAAACCAACTAAAGCATTTCTAACTACGCGCTTTTTATTGCTATCAAGAGCCTGAGAGCACACAACCCAATTGTCGATAAAAGGCTTAACAGAAAAAAGCGCTTGCGTCTCAATAGACGCATGGGGCTTTATGAGGATTGCAAGACAAATTGATGATTGAGTCATTGAGGCACTAATTCTATTAAATGATTCTAAAAAGGTGTGCGGCTAAACACGAGCTGTCTGACGCCTAGTAAGCACTACATACTGACTTAGTGTGTTGCTAACTCGCTTTAGTTCATCGCAGTTTTAAACATTTTTAAAGCGCAGTTCGTTCGAAAAACTTAGCCACTTCTATTTAGCCTCAAGAGCACGAGTTCGGATTGATTCAGCGCGCCGAAATCTCTTCAAGTAATTTACCAAATTAGTTTGAACCGAATTCTAATTGCGCAACACCTATTAATATAGATCAAAAGTTAGACGTACGTGCATCACCGCACGCGCTTGTAATTCAAACCTGTTATAACAAAGAATAATCCCTACCCATGTCAGACAAAAAAGAAATATCGAACTCCAATAATACATCGGCAACAAACGATCGCCGAAAAGCCGTCAAAAATATCTTGGCCGGAAGCGGTTTAACCATTGCTGCCGCATCATCTGGTCAGTGGTCGAAACCGTTGATCGAATCGGTGATCACGCCAGCACATGCTCAGACCTCTGTCGCAACCTTTAGTTTAGCCGGAAATATTGACTTAAACGCGGTAACTCAAAGAGCGGAATCGAAAAGCAACAGCATTCTCGATTTATTTGTCGGCACCGCGCACGCTCAACAATCCGCGCCCCAACTTGGGGGAGCCTGCCTATTAATAACGATTGATGGCAGCGCATTGAGCGCTGAAATCTCATTCGTTTCCGACCCAACAATCACCCTGCAAGGCTCGCTGTCTGGCGATTCTTTTACAGCAACGGGCGGCGGTGTAACAATTAACGGTACTGTCGATTTAAGTGGCGAAGTACAAACCGCAAGCGGTACAATCGAAGAAGACGGAAGCGTGTTTAACTTCTCACTTGATTCCAGTTCACTAGATTGCACTCCAACCGCTATTGCAACAACAACGACAACGGCAAGCCCAAGTACCACAACTACCGCGACTCCCGATACGACAACGACCGCCAACCCGGATACGACAACGACAACGACCACCAACCCGGATACGAAAACGACAACGACCGTCAACCCCGGCTAGGCATACGGGCAGTAAGAGGTACCAAGAAAAAGGCTATGGAGAAACGAGAGTAGAATAAATAACGTGTTTTATGTAGCGCTATAACTCGGGTAACAATAATTATATGACTTAGACCGTGACCTTTTAGCCTGAACAACCGTAACGTTTTGCTCCATCTCGATCGATTGCTTTAATTGCTTACGGGCATGAAACAGCCTGGTTTTCACGGTATTTAGAGGGCAGCCTAATAAATCAGATATCTCTTGCAAATTATGACCGTAAAAGTAAGCAAGCTCGATAACGATCTTATGTTGCTGCGATAGTTTTCCAATTGCCGAGCGCATTGACGCCTTGTCGACGATCTGTTGCTCTAAATTATTATCATCGACAAGAGAACTTAAGCTTCCCGACATTTGATTATCACAGTCTTGCGAATGCCGAAGTTCTTTTCGATTATGGGTAAGTGAAGTGTGATAGGCGATTCCGAAGATCCAAGTAGAAACTTTTGATTCGCCTCTAAATTTACTGGCGTTGTCCCACACGATTAACATTACATCGTTGTAGACCTCGTCAACAAGTTTATCTTCGCAAGTCTTGCGTTTTAGAAAGCTGCCAACCGTTTGCTTAAAGCGTTGGTAAAGTTCAGATAAGGCATCTCGATCTCTTTGCTTTGCGATCAACTCTAATAGCTGCTGATCGCAAAGCGACGAATAGCACTCGATTTGCGTTTGCTCAGCACCGCAATCGAACGCACTAGCCACGTTACCCTTGTCGTCTATACCCTCTTTCATTACCAAACCCTTATTTTTGAAACCTAAACCTGACTCACACCGCCGCCCCCGTCGAATGATCGTCACTATTTATGAAATTCGCGAAAGCATATGACCTAAACGCCAAAATCATTCCGTAAATTCACTAATTCATCATAATCGATTTTATTCCAGTCAAACGTGGTAAAAACCGTGGTAATTTAGTAAAAAAGCGTGGTAAATCAGCCTTCAGGAAGCACTAACTTGAAAGAAAAAGTTTTAATACGAACACTTGGAGCGCTCAGCCTGTCCAGAGATGGCACTGAGCTTAAACTGCCCGCCTCGAAAAAAACCAGGGCCTTATTAGCCTATTTATGTGTTACCAAACGGCCTCACCGCCGCGAGCGTTTGTGCGAACTCCTTTGGGATATCCCTGACGATCCTCGCGGAGCCTTGCGATGGTCGTTAAGTAAACTACGGGCTGTTCTCAAGCCTTTTGGCGACACCTGGATTGTCGCTGACCGAGAGCGCGCACATGTTGCACCTGACATGTTTGAACTTGATCTATCAACGATACGCGAGAGCTTTCTCGATGACTTCAAGGTAATGTCCTTACAAGAACTTACAGACATTGCAACTCAACTAGGCGAGCCATTCTTATCGGGCTTAGATATTCCAAATCAGCCCGAGTTTCAATCTTGGCTAATGGCAGAACGAGAGGAGGTTCAGGCCTTGTGGTCGCAGGTGGTAAAGTTAATCGTGACTCACCCAAATATAGATGCGAATGAAAATCTAATTTGGACACGTCGATCGCTCGAGCAAGAACCACTAAATCAAATCGCAGCAGAAACGCGCATAAAGGCCCTTCGTAGCTTAGGTCAATTAGATGAAGCAAATGCCTTCGTTAAAGAGTTCGAATCTTTACTTATAGACGCGGGTGTTACACCATCAGAGCGCTTAGACAGTAGCAAACAATCAGCGGTAAATTCTAGCCAAGAGAGCTCACAAAAATCCAGCCTTCGTAGACAAAATATTGGCTTTTGCAAAACCACTGATAGTGTACGAATCGCCTATGCAACGGTCGGAAGCGGCCTACCAATTGTCAAGGCGGCTAATTGGCTAAACCACTTAGAGCTTGATTGGAACAGCCCGATCTGGGGAGATTTATTTCAAGCCTTGGCGGCCAATAGAAACTTTATTCGCTACGACGAGCGTGGTAATGGACTTTCCGACTGGGACGTAAAAGAGATTAGCCAAGAGAAGTTTGTGCAAGATCTAGAAGCCGTAATCGACGAATTAAAACTTGAAAAGTTCCCCTTGCTTGGCATTTCGCAAGGCTGCGCGGTTTCAATCGAGTATGCGGTTCGTCACCCCGAACGAGTGTCGGGACTGATTCTTATATCAGGGTACGCAAGCGGTTGGCGTATTGGCTCAAGCGCAGAAGAACAAGAACGCAGAGAAGCGGTTATGACTTTAACCAGACATGGCTGGGGCGGTAAGAACCCAGCTTATCGACGCATTTTTTCACAAACGTTTATGCCCGACGCAAACGCCGACCAACTTGACTGGTTCGACGAATTTCAACGCAAAACCACATCACCTGAGAACGCCGTGCGTTTTCAAAGTGCATTTGCCGACATTGATGTTCGGGAACTACTTGCGCAGGTAAAAGTGCCTACCATTGTTTTTCATTCAAAAGACGATCAGCGTATTTCTCTTCAGCAAGGCAAAGAAGTTGCAGACGGTATACCAAACGCACGCTTTGTTGAACTGGAGAGCAAAAATCACATTATTCTTGGGCAAGAGCCAGCTTGGAATGTAATGATGAGCGAAATTAAAAACTTTCTCGAAGAGCATAAAATATAAAAACATAGCTTATGTAAGCTGTCTGCTTGAGCTAAGCCTCTAGCACCGTTCACGTCGCGAGTATTTCACTCAATGATCTTCTATCGTACACACTGAAATCTGTTGATTGTTTCAAGCCTGCTTTCGCGTACGAACAAATTTGCCACCTGCCTTTTTAGTTTTTGAATTCGTCTCTCCAGGCTTGAAAGTTGACTTCTTAATTCAGCACTTTAAAACGGCTACGGTGATATTCCGAATTACTTCCCTCCCCTTTTTTACGTAGTCAAAAACCCCTTAGTTGCGCCGAATAGCTAATTGGTTCAAATAAACTTTATAGAAGATTTGAAACTTCTATTCAGCAAAGTTGCCCCCTTTGCAATCCATTAGAAATATTTAAATTCATTTGAACCGTTGATCTCACTACTCCTACTAAGTGTACGAGTTGATAGGGAGAATCCTAAAGAAAAACCTAGTTTTTTATAAGGCTTTCCCAGCTTCAGATAAACCACATAGAGAAACAACAAAATGAACTTACGTCGAAAATACACACATATTTTACAGCCGCTCTCCCTAATTGCGGCCGCGCTAATAAAATTAACAAGTATTAGCAAAACTGGAGCAGTCGCAGTCTTAATGCTAACTCTTGCTCCAATAATGACCAAAGCTGGGATCGCTCATGCGCAAGTAGACGCCAACAACAATTTGATTTCTGGAGTCGATAATGTGGTCGACCCAACATCGCAAAACAATCAGATCAGTGGCGACAGCAATACGCTTACCGAATCTGAAAACAACACTGTCGCAGGCAGACGGAACACATTGGAAACCAATGCGGACGAGAATCAAGTTATAGGCAGTGACAACTCTATTAATGATTCAAGAAGCAACGATGTTTCTGGCAATGAAAATACCTTGGAAGCTAACTCAAACCGAAACCAGGTTTCAGGCAGACGAAATGAGCTTAACGAGTCTCGTCAAAATACGGTGTCAGGTGATGAAAACAACCTAGACGACTCAGATAACAACACGATTGGCGGCAATAACAACTCACTTACCGCCGAAAGCAATGGCAACTCAGTGTCGGCTGATACAGCGACGCTAGTAGGTTCCAGCAACAACTCAGTTAGCGGTAATTTCCACAACTTAGATGGCGCTAATAACAATAACGTTACCGGCAATAACAATGACCTAAGCAACTCAACCAACAATAACGTCTCAGGCACCACGCATGAGCTAATAGACTCAGCTACCAACAACGTAACAGGCACGTTAAACAGCCTAACCGGTTCGAATAATAACAGCGTATCGGGTAACTCGAACCAGCTGAACAATTCAAACGGCAACGACGTATCGGGGGCTAATAATGAGCTCACTGATTCTTCTCTTAATCAAGTTACAGGCATTCTGAATGACCTAGCCGACGCACAGAACAACACTGTGGGCGGAAGTCAAAATAACGTTAACGACTCTGACAACAACAACGTTGCGGGTAGTAACAACTCACTAACGCTTGAGAGCGATGGCAACGCAGTCAGTGGCGACACCAACGTTCTGGTTGATGCTGACAGCAATTCAATCAGTGGCTCCAGCAACAACGTAGCAACGTCTGATAACAATCAAGTAAGCGGTAACGCTAACGACATTGACGACTCGCTAAACAATACGGTTAGCGGCGACTCAAACACGGTCAACGACTCTGATAACAACTCTGTTGCTGGTAGCAATAATGCGTTGACCTTAGAAAGCGATGGCAACTCTGTGTCCGGCGACACGAATAGTATTAGTGCATCAGACAATAATACGGTTAGCGGCAGCGATAACTCACTCGACAATTCAATTCGGAACTCAGTTTCTGGCATAAATAACGAGCTAGAAGGGGCGAATGAAAATACAGTTACCGGTAATGGCAATGAGTTAACCAATACCAGCAGCAATAACGTATCAGGAAACGTTAATAGCTTAACAGGTGGTTCTGGCAATAATGTCACGGGCTCTGCAAACGTGATGACTGACTCTAGCTCAAACCAAATTTCAGGTAGCACTAACGTACTTACTGACTCGCAACGCAATAGCGTTACCGGGTTCTCAAACGAGCTGACTGAAGCAGACAACAATACTGTTGGTGGCAATAGCAACGATCTAACTGAATCAAGTCGAAATTCAGTAGCAGGGTTTGGCAATGATCTAGACAATGCTAATGACAATACAGTAGTGGGGGTTGTTAATACCCTTGATAGTACAAGTAACAACAATATATCGGGAGGCGCGAACAACGTGACTGGGGGGTCTAGCAACACCGTATCAGGCGATCAGAATGCCCTTACAAATTCGGTAGCCAACCAAGTAGCGGGTACAGCTAACGCTTTAGACAACTCTACCAACATCCAAGTAGCAGGTAATGCCAACGATCTTGATGATGCGATGAATAATACTGTTGGAGGTGATACCAATATTATTAACGACTCTGACAACAACAATGTTGCGGGTAGTAACAACTCACTAACGCTTGAAAGCGATGGCAACGCAGTCAGTGGCGACACCAACGTTCTGGTTGATGCTCACAGCAATTCAATCAGTGGCTCCAGCAACAACGTAGCAATGTCTGATAACAATCAAGTAAGCGGTAACGCTAATGACATTGACGACTCACTGAATAATACGGTTGGAGGTGATACCAATATTATTAACGACTCTGACAACAACAACGTAGCGGGCAGTAACAATTCTCTAACGCTTGAGAGTGATGGCAACACCGTCGCTGGCGACACAAACTCAGTCAGCCAATCAGATAACAACACCGTTGGCGGTAACAACAATGACCTAAATACATTCGCTAATGACAACCAAGTAGCGGGCGCAGGCAACACGATTGAATCGGGTGATTCGAATACTGTTTCAGGTGCTGGTAACACACTAACTGGCGGCGACACTGATAACAACACCGTGTCAGGCGACACCAATACGCTTGAAGATTCAGCGAACAACCAAGTTGCGGGTAGCAACAACGAGCTCGACGATTCGCAAAGCAACACCGTATCTGGCGACAGTAACCTACTCAGCCAATCAGATAACAACACCGTAGGCGGCAACAACAACGACCTAAATACCTTTGCTAATGACAACCAAGTTGCGGGTGCGGGCAACACGATTGAATCCGGTGATTCGAATACTGTTTCAGGTGCCACTAACACACTAACTGGCGGCGACACTGACAACAACACTGTGTCAGGCAACGCCAATACGCTTGAAGATTCAGCGAACAATCAAGTTGCGGGTAGCAACAACGAGCTTGACGATTCACAAAGCAATACCGTATCTGGCGACAGTAACCTACTCAGTCAATCAGATAACAACACCGTAAGCGGTAACAACAATGACCTAAATACATTCGCTAATGACAACCAAGTAGCAGGCGCGGGCAACACGATTGAATCCGGTGATTCCAACACAGTTTCAGGCGAAGGCAACAGCCTAATTGGCGGCGACACTGACAATAACACCGTGTCAGGCAACGCCAATACACTTGAGGACTCTGCTAACAATACGGTGTCAGGCGACACCAATACGCTTGAAGACTCGGACAACAATCAAGTTGCGGGTAACGACAATACGCTTGACGATTCTGAAGGCAACACCGTAGCGGGCGACACAAACTCGCTAAGCCAATCAGATAACAATACCATTGGCGGTAACAACAACGACCTAAATACCTTTGCCAATGACAACCAAGTTGCAGGTGCAGGTAATACAATTGAATCGGGTGATTCCAACACTGTTTCAGGTGCTGGTAACAGCCTAACTGGCGGCGACACTGACAACAACACTGTGTCAGGCGATACCAATACGCTTGAAGATTCGGCGAACAATCAAGTTGCGGGTAGCAACAACGAGCTGAGCGATTCGCTAGGCAACACCGTAAGTGGCGACACCAATACACTAGACGACTCCGATAACAACACCGTTGGCGGTAACAACAACGACCTAAATACCTTTGCTAATGACAACCAAGTTGCAGGTGCAGGTAATACAATTGAATCGGGCGATTCGAATACTGTTTCAGGTGCCACTAACACACTAACTGGCGGCGACTCTGACAACAACACTGTGTCAGGCGACACCAATACGCTTGAAGATTCAGCGAACAATCAAGTTGCGGGTAGCAACAATTCATTAACACTTGAAAGTGATGGAAACACAGTATCTGGCGATACAAACAGCCTTAACGACTCCGATAACAACAGTGTTACAGGTAGCGACAACGCGCTTGACGACTCAGAGGGCAACACCGTAGCTGGCAGCACCAATGTCGTAAGTCAATCAGATAACAACACCGTTGGCGGCGACACAAACAATGTGAGCGAGTCAGACAATAATAGTGTCAGTGGCGCTGCAAATTCGCTCACAAATGAAAGTGATAGCAATTCAGTGAGCGGCGTGGCAAACACACTAGATGACTCTGCCGGCAATGACGTTTCGGGGGGAGGAAACTCTCTAAGCGAGGCAAGCGACGGAAATGCGGTTTCAGGCATAACAAACACTTTAACTGAGGCTAGCGCAAACGATGTAAGCGGCATTCAGAACACTCTTGTTGACTCTGATTCTAACTCAGTTACGGGTGTGCTGAATGAGCTCGATCAATCATCGGTCAACTCTGTTTCAGGTGCCGGGCAGGTACTCACCGAGGCTAATGCAAATCAAGTAGGCGGGGTTTCAAACGAACTGACGTTGGCGAATAGCAATACAGTTAGTGGTGAAGCAAATACGCTTAACGACGCCGACAATAACAGCGTTGTTGGTAGCGACAATACGCTTACACTTATCAGCGATGACAACTCAGTAGCCGGCGAAGAAAACATCTTAAGCGCATCTAGCTCTAACGTTGTTGGTGGTAGCAATAATGTATTAGATTCATCATTTTACAGTGCGGTGAGCGGCGAAGAGAATAGCTTAGAAAACGCTAATTCAAACACCGTAAGTGGTAGCCAAAATACTTTGCTTAACGCTAACAACAACTCTGTTTCGGGTGAGAGCAACTCGCTAGCCGATGGCAGCGATAGTAACTCGGTTACAGGTATTGAGAACGCAGTTAACGGCGACGCCAATAGTGTATCAGGTTGGAGAGTGTCGGCCACTGGCGACGCTAATGCGGTATCTGGCGCAGATAATCAAATTCAAGGCGACGCGAATGCTGTATCGGGTAACGACAATCTAACCGAGGGTGATGCGAATGCCGTAAGTGGTGCGAATAACTCAGTTGCTGGTAATCAAAACATTGTTGGCGGCTTAGAAAATAACGTTAGCGACAGCAGCTTTAACGCAGTTTCAGGCAGCAGCAATATTGTGAGCGACAACTCAAATAACAATTCAGTTTCGGGTGAGAACAATACGGTAACCGATAATTCAAACGGCAACATTGTTGGCGGCTCAGGTAACTTTCTCGACCCATCGAGCGACAATAATGTAAGCGGAACCGACAATACACTTATCGACTCAACCGCAAACAGCGTAACCGGATCTAACAATACACTCAGTGAAGGTACAAACAATGTAGTAGCTGGCTCAAACAACCTTGTCGAAGACGGCTCAGACAACAACTTTGTTGGTGGCAATGGAAACAACGTAGCGACCAGTACCGACAATAGTGTTGTTGTCGGAACCGACAATACCGTTGGTTCAGATGCCAACAATAATGTAGTCGCAGGTGCCGGAAACACGGTTCAGAGCAGCGACAATTCGTCGATCTCGGGTTCGGGCAATGGAGTGAGCAATGCTAATAACACAATCGTTGGCGGTACTGGTAATAACGTTTCGAGCTCTGATAATGCATTGATAACAGGCAGCGGTAATACAGTTAGCAATTCCGAATCAAGCATCGTTGGGGGCACCAACAATACCGTAACAAATAGTCCAAATAGCCTAGTTGTTGGTAGTAATGCGAGCTCGACCGGAGCAAATAACTTTGTTGTTGGTAATGGCGCATCTGCTACTCAAGGCCAGTCAGTAGCGATTGGTAGTGACACCGATGGAGACGGCAATGGCGCGTCAGCGCAAGGCGCGAGCACTGTGGCAATCGGTAATGACACTTTAGCCAGCGGCAGTGATTCGACGGCAGTTGGTGACTCAAGCCAAGCAACCGGTGCTGGTTCAAGTTCGTTTGGTACAGTTGCTTCGGCGGCGGGTGCATCATCAGTCGCGATTGGTGATAACGCTACGGCAACGGGTAACGCGAGCGTCGCTGTCGGTTCTCAATCGTCATCAGATGCTTTAGATAGCATTGCAATTGGTAGTGCCGCGCAGGCCAACGGCGAAGGCGGTATCGCCATTGGTGCAGGCTCACAAGCTGATTTTCAAAACTCAGTTGCAATTGGTAATGGTTCGGTCGCTGGCGGCCCTGGCGAAGTATCATTTGGCTCGAGCAATGAGCAACGCCGTCTTACCAATGTAGGTCGAGGCATAAATCCAACCGATGCTGTAAACCTAGATCAACTCTATGAAGTGCGTTTAGAAGCACGTCGTGGTATCGCAGGCGCTGCAGCATTGTCCAATATGATTCAGCCCTCTCGCCCAGGAAAGACAACACTTAATGCAGGCCTAGCGCACTATAAAGATCAAACCGCGCTTGGTTTAGGCATTAAGCATTGGCTAAAAATTGGCTCCGGCGAAGAGGACAAAGCGGCACGAGTTTTCATTGACGCCGGCGCTTCGTTCTCTGAAGGTGGCGGTGAAGATAATCTATATCGTATCGGAGTTGGCGTTGAATTCTAAAACGTCGTTAAATTCTAGAGAACTGTTTAAATCTAGATGAGAGTTGGGTATCTAAGCGATACGTAATTCCAAATAAAAAAAGCCGAGTAGCGATAAGCTGCTCGGCTTTTTTATTCACAGCTGATCAATATTCAACCAAGCAAGCATCAGTGATTAGAGTTAATCCTCAACTTGCGCCAATGACTTTTGTTCTAAAAAGATTGAACCATTCTTGCATAGCTTGAGTCTAACTCTATGGAAACTATTTTTTCTCTAAGAAGATCGCCCTAATGAGGCAGCAAAGGCATCAATAAATAAATATCATTGCGCGGCTTTGCGTGACAGTAAGCATTAATTTAAATCGATACAGTGAAAACCTTAAAACAACTTTCATTCAGCACTTTGGCATTTCCAATACTTGTGCTGGCAGAAGCTCATGCGAATGTTCTTGAGGTCAGCGCAGGCCTTGAAACGGGGCGATTTATTGATGGCGTTAACTTGTCTGACAATCATCCTGGCGTAGCGCTTGCCGCTGAATGGTCAAGCGATCAAGGCATTTTCACATCTCTATCGTGCTTTGTTAGCGACGGGAGTCAACGCAATTCAATTCAACGAGGCTGCGACTTAGGGCTAGGCATGTTCGTTGCGCTAAACGATGAGCACGCCTTCAGTCTTGAGCTTGGCCGCCACGACTATTCCAGCGACGTTCTATCTGGCTGGGAATACACCGACGCAAGTGTGAGCTGGCATCTCGGTCGTAAGCATATGCTAACTCTCAGTGCCACCGACTCGCTTCTGGGCCAAGGCGTTGCGGCAACATCATTGTCGTACCAAACCTCTACCTCATTGAATGACAACTGGACCGCTAAATTTGGTGTATCGCTGAGCTCACTTGAGGAGTCTGCCAAGAAGGTTGATGGATTAGAGCACCTAACTTTTGGAGTTCAACACAATAGAGGACGATGGGCCACCGAGTTCAAGCTTTTAGTCAAAAGCTCAGACTACCGACGCTTCGTGAAAATAGATCAAAACGAGCCAGAGCTTGCGCTCAATATTCGATATAGGCTCTACTAAGCCGTCGCTAATGCAAGAGTTTGTATCGGTCCTTACGAATCTTAAAGCTGTTCTTCGAGAACAGCGATTAGCTCCGCTACATTATTTGCTTGCCGTTGCGCCCCATTAAAGGCAAGCGATGGTAGGCATATATCCTTGTCTAAGGCCGTTTCAACTTGAGAACACAATGCCATCACTCCCGAAGTATAAGCAGCTGCAATAGAGCTACCCTGCATCAAACCTGCTTTCTGTCCAGGCGAAGCAACAACTCTGACACCGGGTGCTGAAAAGCCGCGCTGTGAGCCATCACCGCGCTGTTCTTCGACGATCAAAACATAAGGCGCTGGAGTTGGAAAACGATCGGCATTTGGACGCTTATGATCATGGGCCGCGATCACCTTAGTGCCAGCCGCCGTTATCTTAGTAATAATTGAATCTAACAATAGATCCTTAGGGCCAGAGATGCTCAAGTTTAAAATATCAACCCCGCTCTGAGCCACCGAATCTAAGGCTCGAGCTAAGGACAAAGTACTGCAACTTTGACTATGACTATCTTTAACAAGTTGTTCCCAACAACCCCGATACGCCATTAGCTGAACACCGGGTGCGATACCGGTGACACCTAAATTGCTGGTTCGATCAGCCGCGATTGTGCCTGCTACCGCGGTACCGTGCGCTTCAGCGACAGTTCTTTCGGGCTCGCTGCCGACAAAATCCATGTTTGCTGTTATGGCTGGCTTAATATCAGGGTGCTGATCATCGACACCTGAGTCAACCATCGCGACAACAACTCCGTCGCCATTAATTGATTTAGGCAAACTCAATTCTGGGGCAGTAAATAAATTTTGCGAATTAGAATTAACGCGTTGCGTTGTCATTAGGTCAAAACGATTAGACGACTGCACCCATTTAACCGCTTTGTCTTGACCCAAACGCGCAAGCGTCTGTTCTGCATCATGCTCTATCTCGACTACTAAACAATAAACATCGAGACTATCAATAAACCATTCAGCACTGACATCCAGCCCATATTTGCGTGCCACTTTTTTGCCAGAGCGTTTCAGCTCAAGCGCGCTTTTATAATCACCACTCGAAGAATAGTTACCTCGTTGCCAGCCTTTCAAGCGCGCGGGGCGGGGGTCGTCAAGCACCACAACCCACTCTTTGGTGCTAGGCAAATTGCTGGTACGCTCTTCTGCGTGCGCTGTAGATAGACCTGCCATTAGACCTGAAAAAGCGAGCAGAAAAAAAAGCGCCTTAAATACTTGCACGTTCAATCTTGGCCTACTTCGAATCAACGGTGATTCGATCGCTGTTCGAAATCAAACTGATTCTTTGCACTTTTGGGTGTTGATTTATCTCTGCGAGATCATCATTGCTAAGCGATACTTGAGACATCACAATCCAAGCATCTGCCGCGCGCGCGATAGGCTGTAACTGTAATTGAGTAAATAGACCTTGCAACTCGTCTGACAAGCCATTGCCTACCGTATCTAGAGCATCGCTCTCTATCCACAACTGAGCCACTCGTTGCTCATTGACCAAAGCTTTAAAGTCGTTTGGACTCACACTACTTTGGCCTGAATTAATGTCACTACTGAGGAGTACAAAGTCGCCGCCTTGTTTATCATTCGGGCTGCCAACAAATAAACCGATCGCAACAGTTAAGCCGGCTGCAATGCTGCCAAGGCCGACTAAACCTTTTTTACTAAAGAGGCTAAAGGGCACAACATTCGACGACGGTTTTGAGCCCGACTGACTGTCAATGACATTGGCTTGAGTTTGTTCATGCTCCTGCTCCTGACTGCTTTCTCGCACCGAGCTGATTTCAGGTTCCAAGGTGCTAGCACCGGCACGCATACTGTCAACATTCTTGGGGCTCTCACCCAATTCATCAAGCGTTGCTAACAAGGCGCTAAAGCCATCTTCGCTCACTGGCGAATCAGTCTCGGCTTCCGAATCGGCGACGCTGAGTATCGCTGAGCGTAGCTTCCTCTCAGACTCTACCTTAGCCTGCAATTCTTCGCTATTAGCAAGCTTAAGCTCAAAACGCTGCTTTTGTTGCTCACTCATTTGACCCGCCAAATAATCAAATATGGCCGACTCGAGCAGAATATCGCTGTCGTGATCTTTTTGTCTAAATTTCATACTCACTCCCCCCTGAAAGAGTGATCGTTTTCTAAGCTGGATTTAAGCTTCTTACGAGCGTGAAACAACCTAGTTTTTACAGTGTTTTGAGGGCAATCTACAATCGATGCAATCTCATGCGTGTTATAGCCATGAAAGTATGCTAACTCGATGACTACTTTGTGATCATCAGACAACTTTGAAATAGCCGCTTGCATTGTTTCAGAAACAAAGGCATCAGTTTCTGGCGCTTCTTCGTTTTCAAGCACTTCGTCACCCATGTGGTTATGTTTATTTTCTTTGCGAGACGCATTCATTCGGGCCCTGAATGCGATCCCAAAGAGCCAAGTCGATGCTTTCGAATCACCTCTAAAACTAGAAGCATTACGCCAAACGGCAAGCATCACATCGTTGTATATTTCGTCAACCAACTTAGCATGAGTCATTCCCCTTAGCAGGAAACGCCCAAGCGTCAGGCGATATCGCTCATAAAGCTCGGCTAATGCGATACCATCTTGTTTCTGGCCGATTAAATTAATTAAGTATTCATCTTCAAATTCACGGTATTCTTCTCGATTTAGTTTTGTTTTTTGATCTTTATTGATGAGGCTTGTCATCTTTCTTACTTGAGTCAACTTTACGTTAAGGCCGTTGAAAAGCATTAAACTATAGGGGCATTAAGTGTGTGTCGAACAGTGAATAAAGGGTTCAAATTAATTTTCACATTAAATTCGCTAGCTATCACAAATACAGGTGAAACCCTAAAGACATAGCGTACCGTAATGACAATATATCAGAGAGCGTAGAATCAAACTAAATACTAACAGTCAAATTAGGCCTAGCCAGCTCTACCGCCTGAAAAAGCGATTAAAAACAGTTAATTAACGCTAAATGACGATACCCAACAGATCGAACTCTCAGACGTGTCGCGCTTTCAAGAAAATTCAGTAAAACTAGGCTTGACGCAACTCATATCAGCGTGTAAATTCACGCTCCGTTCAAGCGGAACTCGACTAGTATGGCTATGTAGCTCAGTTGGTTAGAGCACAGCATTCATAATGCTGGGGTCACTGGTTCAAGTCCAGTCATAGCTACCAGTCGA
>CAKZRZ010000259.1 GCA_937918955.1 uncultured Arenicella sp. | reverse complement strand
GTAAACCGTTTAAATACGCTGTGAATACCGGCTGATGCCTCACGGTAAGCGTCAAAACGATGGGGCACAAAGATTGCATCTTTACACAGCTTTGCAGCTTGAGAGCAAGGCATCGCCGAATGTACTCCAAATTCTCGGGCCTCATAACTGCAGGCGGCGACTACACCACGACTCTCTGGCTTACCTCCAACAATAACCGGCAAGCCACGCAATTCGGGGAAATCGCGTTGCTCGACTGACGCAAAAAAGGCATCCATGTCAATGTGCAGTATTTTTCTCATCGATGATGCGACTACTAAATTGTCGTCACTAACAATTGTCGTAACTAACGAACTTGCCAATCGATCGGCTGACGGCCATTGGCCGTCAAATAATCATTAGCTTTTGAAAAATGACCACAGCCAAAAAAACCTCGATGCGCTGATAGAGGTGAAGGATGTGGAGCTTTTAAAACCAAGTGCTTGGTGACATCAATCGACTCACCCTTCTTTTGAGCATAGGCTCCCCAAAGCATAAACACAACGTTCGAGCACTGTGTATTCACAAGCTCAATGACTTTATCGGTGAACCTCTCCCAACCCTTGCCCTGATGACTCCCCGCATTCGCTTGCTCAACACTCAGCACCGCATTTAACAACAACACACCTTGATCTGCCCACGACTTCAAATGCCCATGAGATGGAATTGAACATGCCAAATCAGCCTCAAGCTCTTTATACATATTGCGTAAAGACGGCGGCACTTTTACTCCTGGCATCACACTAAAGCTTAAACCGTGGGCTTGATTTGGCCCGTGATAAGGGTCCTGGCCGAGAATAACAAGCCTAACAGAGCTCAAGGGGGTGGCGTTTAACGCCGCAAACATGTCTTTAGACTCTGGGTAAATGACTTTGCCCTGACTTTTCTCCGCCTTTAAGTAGCTAGACAACTCTCGCATATAGTCTTGCTCAAACTCATCGCACAAATGCAGTAACCAATCTGGGTGTAAATTACTCGTTTTAGGATTCATATTGGCTTAAAAATCAAATGTTGCTGGTGTTAAATCTGCCAAAGTTATGGCAATCAGATTAAAAAAAAGTAACTAGTATTAGTTGCTCTTAATGGTCGAAAAATCGAAATCAAGTCGGCACTCTATAGTTTAACGCACTTCGAGGCAGATCGAACTTAGCGTTCAATTCTAAACAAATGTTCACTAACGCAGAGTTGCGATTACCGAAGAGTAAACCTTATTGTGAAGTCTGAGCGCTTGCATAGACTTAGCGTCATTGGAGTCGACCAAACCCTACATACTCATGGTCACGCCAATCAAAACCCTACAAACTAACTACCCTATCTCGAGGAACACATTATGTTATCGACTAAACCTGTACTACCAAATTTTTTGAAAGCTATCTTAACCGCATCGCTAGTGTTCGGCAGCGCAGCTGCGTTTGCTGGAGACAAAGCAACAGCCGAAAAAATTGGCGACTTAAAAGACATGAAAGCTAAGCATTCTCAAAAAGCCGACAAAATGTCTAAGAAAGAAGACGCCGAAGGCTTAGCAAGCTCAATGACAGATGAGACTGTCGAAGGTGCGACTAAAGGAAAAGCCGAAGTCATGAGCGAAAAAGTAGAAGAAATCAAGCCAGGCGAATAAGTGCTAGCTTGATGACGCCACAGGCGATCACTAGAGAGCCCAGCAATGCGCTGGGCTTTTTTTGGCTACTACTTTTTGACAATCAGTTCCTGCATGCCCATTTGCCCGAGTATCATGTTTGATATTCCTACTTAGCATTTTTATCATCAAATTGTTCGTCTAGTGATTTATACTGCGTGCTAGTTTTTCACTGCAAACCAATTTCAGGAGCACTTCAATGATCAAAGTAGGCGATTCAATCCCAGCAGCCAATATCACCGTTATTTCAAAAGCAGGCCAAGACTCGGTGTCAGCCGACAGTTTTTTCGCTGGCAAGAAAGTTGTTTTATTCGCCTTACCCGGCGCTTTCACTCCAACCTGCTCCGAAGCTCATCTACCTGGCTTTGTTGTTAAGTATGACGACATCATCGCAAAAGGCGTCGACGAGGTTGCCTGCCTTTCGGTTAACGACTCTTTCGTAATGAAAGCTTGGCAAGATGCGCAAAACGCTGAAAATCTAGTGATGATCGCCGACGGCGGCGCGGCGCTCACTAAAGCGATGGACCTAGTCTTAGATACATCAGATTTTGGTGGCATTCGCTCACAACGTTACTCCATGATTGTAGATAACGGCGTGGTGACTCACCTAAATGTAGAAGACGGCGGCTTTGAAGTAAGTGATGCCGATACAGCCCTGAGCCAACTATAGCCTTAAGCCAACAACAGCCTTAGGCAAATAGTAATCTTCAAAATCCACACGCTGTAGTTTCGTTAAGAGCCTTCAGCGTGTTGGTTAAGAGCCTTCAGCGTTTTTCTTGAGAGCCTTCAGCGTTTTTTTTGAAAGCCTTCAGCGTTTTTTAGGTTATTAGATAAAACCCTCAAGCTCAGCCTTCAAGCCATCGAGCTTATCTCCATAGCGCTGCCAGCGACCAATCGACCCAGAGTACAGAGGCTGCCTTACCTGCACCGAACTGGCTGTAGACACGGGCGCTTCGTTTTCGTGAAAACGCATGCACGCCTCTTGCCAATCCAAATCACAAAACTCTAGTAATCGACGCGTTTGATTCTCTTGATCATGCACAATGTCTTCGTAGGCAACTTCAATAAAGTTGCCGGCCGGCAAAGTTGATCTCCAATGCGCCATCAACGAATCGAATTGGCGATAAAACTTAGCTGTCTCGCGCAAGTCATAGGTGTAGTGATAGTAAGAGTGCTGTACGGTTAGCAATTGTCGATAGTTACTCAAACAGCTATCCATTGCTCCACGACGCAAGGCTATGATCTTTGCCTCAGGCAGAGCCTTTTGAATAAGCCCCGCATAGAAAAAATTCAGTGGCATTTTGTCAGTAAATCGCTCCGCGCCACGACTTAACTCTTTAGCTGATTGCAGATACTGCTGGCCGATTTTCTCAAGAGCCCGATCGTCTAAAGTGTTCGATGCAATAAAGGTATCGGCATCCATCACCATGTTTGAAGGTGTTCTTGTCGCCGTTTTAATTAAGCCTGGGAATATATTGAGCTCGCCCGCTGCAGTAACCCCTGTATGGCTCGAAAGAATTCGATCAACCAGCGTTGTACCAGTTCTAGGCAAGCCGATGATAAAGATAGGTGAGGCCTTATTCGTCACCTTGTTCAGACTTTTACTTGTGGTTTTGGCAGCGTCAAAGAGTGGCTCATAAGAAAGCAGCGCTGCGTCGGTATTGCCGAGCTTGAGTCGCTTAGCTTTATCTAACCAATCTAAGCTTTCTTCATATTGCCCAAGATCTTCCAAACTCTTTGCAATCGCATGACCTAAGTGCAAGCTGCCATCTTCGTGATCATGGAGTATCTCAAACAAATCAATCAGCTCTGGCAAGTGATTATGCTCCTGCGTTTGTTTCTTCAGGCCAACAATCGATGACCAAGCGCGGTATGCCTTGGAATCTCTCTTAAGCGTTTCAAAATAAGCCTGCTCAGCGCCAGCAAAGTCACCTAGAAACTGTAGCGACGCCGCGAGATTATAGTGAAAGTTAGCAGGTGCATTATTAAGTGCCACGGCCTTTTCGAAAAACGGCACGGCGCTCTCATGAAAACCGGTCCGGCTATAAATTACACCAATGGTGTCGGCTAAATGAGCATCCTTAATAGTGAACTGAGACGCCTTATCGGCCGCCGCCTTAGCGTCTTGTTGGCGCCCAAGAATCGTCAAACCTTGGCCATGATAAGCATGAAAATAAGGGTTCTTCGAACCAAGCTGTGCAGCGCGTTCAAACAACTCAAGCGCTTTTACATGATTGCCATGTTCAGCGGCAATGGTTCCTAACAAGCAATACGGGACAGGGTCTTGCACATCAGCCTTTATCATTTCTATGGCCAGCGCATGAACCTGTTTGTGTTCCTTATTTGCAATGCGTTGCAATCCAGAAAGAAGCTTATTAGAGGTTGAATCAGGCATGTTAGTTAAATTAGTGAGGGCAGTATTAGCGCATTTGTGTGTGCAAATTTGCACCATAGCAGAGCACGGTTGCACCGTGTTGTGTATTGACATCAATCTACTATAAAAGCAGTATGATTGTCGTCTCGACTTTAAAAATTCTCTTCAATGGAATTATGTTCGAGGTATGTGCCGAACAATCAGTTGTTTTTATTCAGGCAGCTTTTTAATCGGCCATGGATGACGGACCAACGCGGGTTGGTAGCCGACCATCAACTAATGCACAGTGAGCGCTAAATTGATCTCACCGGCATTAACAATTAAGAGAGGTTTTACTATGAATAGTATTTTCAAACTCAAAGCGTCAACGCGCGCGATCACACGTGCAATTGCTCTTCCAATAGCAAGCGCCGCCTTTATCACCCCCACCTTTGCACAAGAAGCCGACACCGTAGAAGAAATAATCGTTACGGCGACTAGACGTGCAGCGACCGTGCAAGACGTGCCGATTAATATCGCTGCGGTTGATGCACAACGCATTGAAGAACAAGGTTTTACCGAAATTTCTGACGTACTAGCTTTCGTACCCGGCATTAATGTAATCGACCAAGGTGGCCGAAATGGTAACGAAATCATTGTTCGCGGCATTAACGCTGAGCCTTTAGGGCAAGGCGGCGGTAACGATATTGGTAGCACTGTTGCAACGTATCTGGGCGATATCCCACTACCGATCGATTTAAACCTAAACGACCTCCAACGAGTGGAAGTACTGCTTGGCCCACAAGGCACTCTGTACGGAGCAGGGACACTTAGCGGCGCAATTCGCTACATTCCAAATAAGCCAAACACCGAAGAGCAACTTTTTGAAGTTCGCGGCGAAGTTTATGACGTTGGCGAAGGCAGCGGTTTAAGCACTGATTTTGGTCTTACTTTTAATCAACCTTTGAGCGACACTTGGTCACTTCGCGGATCGATCGATCACCGCAACGATCGTGGCTTTATTGACTACCCAGCGGTTGTTCGAGAAATCGGTGTATCAGAACCCGATTCTCCTTTGGGTGACACCACAAACTTCGCGCCTGTAGAAGATGCTAATGGTCAAGATCTGACATCAGGCCGTTTAGCGATACGTTGGCAGCCAAGCGATGCGTTTGATGCGACCTTAACCTATTACTTCCAAGACGAAGATAATGAAGGCCGTACTAACACTGGTTTCCGTGGTCCATTTCCGACTTCTCGCTTTGAATCGCCGAGCAGAGTACTTGAGCCTAACGAAGAAGAAAATAGCTTACTTGCTCTAGAAATTGTCGCAGACCTTGGCTTTGCAGAACTTACCTCAGCAACCGGTATTGCAACTTATGAGGAAGTCGGTCAACGCGATCAGACTGATTTGTTGATTAGCTTAGAATACTCTTATGAGACATTCCCAACCTTCACTGCCTTCACTCGAGAGGAAGAAGAACGTGACATTTTCACTCAGGAGATTCGCTTAGTATCAACTAACGATGGCCCTCTTAGCTGGATCGTTGGCGGCTTCTACAACAAACTTGAAACCGTTGGCTCATCATCTGAGTTCACTCCAGGTTTTGCGCAATTCGCCGGTTTTGATCGTCCTGATAATTTAGAGTTCTTTTCAACTGGCGCTCTAGATCTTACTGAGTCTGCACTGTTTGGTGAGCTGGAATACCAAATTACCGATTCTTGGCAGGTAACAATTGGCGGGCGTTTTTATGAGTATGAAATCGAAGCCAATAGCTCGGTTGATTTTCCACTTTTCGACCCGAGTTTTGTCGCTTCGAGCTTAGACAGTATTGCCGCTCGCCCGTTTGACCCAGCTCTTGGCCAAGAAGACGATGGCACGTTATTTAAATTCAATACGTCTTACACGATCAACGATGACATAACGCTTTATGCAACCATCAGTGAAGGTTTTCGCATCGGCGGCACGAACGCTGGCGGGCCATGCCCAGACTTCGATCCAAATGCCACGCAAGGTTCTTGTAACCTGGCACCAGGACAACAGTTTGGCCCAGGACCAAATGACTTTGCAGTATTTGATGAACGTTCATTTACGCCTGACCAAACTCGTAATTTCGAGCTCGGCGCAAAAACTCAATGGCTTGACAATCGCCTGACGGTAAACGGTTCAATCTTCTATGTCGAATGGGAAGACCCGCAAGTTTCATCGGCTACGGTAAACGCGAATATTCCGATTACCATTAACGCTAACGGTGCTGAATCAAGCGGTTTTGATTTAAGTGCAAACTGGTTGGCGACTGATAAGCTTCGACTTCGCGCATCTGCCAGCTACAGTAAAAGTGAGCTGACCTCAGATGTACCATCGCTGATTCGAACCATTACACCTCCAGGTTTTGGTACTGCGTTTATTGATGGCCAAGACGGCGATCGTCTACCAGGTTCACCTGAAACTCAGTTTTCATTGTTCGCTAGCTATGACTTGCCGCTCGCAAATGGCAATTCTGTGACCTTAAACAGTGGTTATCGCTGGCAAGATGATGTTCTGTCAACAACCGGTGGGCGAGGCAACCGTCTAACCTTAGATAGCTTCGGAGTAGCGAATGCGTCTGCGGTTTATGACACTGACAACTATTCGGTTACATTGTATGTCAACAATGTGTTTGATGAGTTTGCTGAAACTGGTGTACAAGGCAGCGTCCTTTCAAACCAAATTGTTAATGGCGCGAGCGTACGCTCATTCCAGACAACGGTGTTAACACCTCGCACCATTGGTGCACGTTTTTCTTATAGCTTTTAATTAATCGCTAAAAGACGAACCATAAAATGGGGCAACTTGATTCGTCGGGCTGCCCTTTTTTTGCATCTTAATACGCTTACAGCAAAAACTTCTAAGGCTCATTAGTTCATTTGATCGGAGAATAGTTGATGCTTATTCACTAAGCTGGCTAAAGCCATAAACGATGCTCGCTAACACATGATCTTCATAACGCTTACCGATAAACGATAAGCCTACCGGCATCCCCGCAATGTCGCCTCCAGTAATGGTCACGTGCGGATAACCCCCAATCGCTGGATATGCAGACATACCTGGCCCATGAAAAGCATCGCCATTAATGTGATCAATCTTCCATGCAGGGCCTCCAGTAATGCCGATAATTCCATCTAGCTCATGCTCGGCATATACCTTCTCTAAACCATCTTCCCGCATGGCTTTAAGGCCCTTCTCTCGTATAGACCGATAGGCATCTTCGCTTAACTCCAGCGCTTGAGATTGCTCAAAGATACCTTGGTCGAAATGCTTGAGCTCGTCCTTAGCATTTGCTTGATTAAACTCGATTAAACTGGCGAGGGTAAATTCCGAAGTAGAATTTTTACGGCCCTTGAAGTACGCGTTTAAGTCTCGCTTAAATTCGTATTTGAGCAAACTGTAGTTGTCATCCCAAAAGCCGTCATACTCTTTCAATTGAATGTCGTTAATAATCACAACGCCAGCACTCTCTAGCTTTTTCACAGCACGCTGAAACAGTGCATCACGACGAGGGTCATAGCCTAGGGTAGACGTCATCACTCCGAGACGTAAGCCTTTTAGCTCACTACCCTCTTTTATGTTTTGCAAACCTTCTACTAAGTCGGCGTAGTTTTTTGCCGTAGGGTCGATCATCGCTGACAGCACCAGCGACGCGTTCTCAATTGAATTAGCCAAAGGGCCAGCCGTGTCTTGAGAGCTCGCCAGAGGCACAATGCCTTCGCCACTGACAATCCCGTGAGTCGGCTTAAAACCAACAACGCCGTTCGCTGATGCGGGGCAAATAATCGAACCATGAGTTTCGGTGCCTATGGCCACGTCTACATAGCCCAAAGCCACGGCAACACCTGAACCCGAACTGGAACCGCAAGGAGAACGACTTACATCAATTGCGTTTCGAGTTTGACCACCAACCGCGCTCCATCCTGAACTGGATTTCTCAGACCGAAAATTGGCCCACTCGCTCAAATTGGTTTTGCCAAAGATCAGCCCACCGGCTTGTTTCAATTGCGCAATACTCGGCGCATCTTTAGACGGATAATTTTCAAGTAACGCCAAAGAGCCCGCAGTGGTAGGCAGGCCAAACATGTCGATATTATCTTTGACCAAAATCGGCATCCCTTCTAATAGACTACCACCAGACTGATCAATTGCTGCTGCCTCATCTTGAGCCGAAGGACTAATCGCAATTACCGCGCGATACTCATCGTCTTTTGCATCAATAAGTTTCAAGCTTTTTTCAAGTTGTTCCGCCGCAGAGCTTTGAGCAAAAGCTGGCGCGTTAGTCATAAGATAGGCGGCGCATACCAAAAAAAGGGGAACGGTCAACAATGCTTTCATCTCGAAAACTCCTACTATTGTTAGAACACATAGCCTACCTTAGATTCAGTGATTTTTTCGTTTTCTTTGAAAATTAGAAACTATGCTTAGGGGAGTTCTACGCCTTGATTTCTGAACCAGCCATGACCCTTTTTGCGAAAATAAATGATCATTTTTATGTTCCAAGAGATCCCAGCGATTTCCATATAAGTCTTCAAACACAGCAACAGTGCCATAGTCATACTCTGTAGGTTCTCGAACAAATTTAATACCTCGGTCTAAATATTTATTGTAGTCACGCCAAAAATCATCGGTACTTAGAAAAAGAAAGACTCTTCCGCCAGCTTGGTTAGCAACAAATTTTTCTTGTTCAGAATTTGATGCTCTAGCGAGCAAAATTGCACAACCATTACCATTTGGTGGTGCGATAAGAACCCAACGCTTATCTTGTTCAGGAATATAAGTATCTTCGACTAATTCAAAGTCTAATTTTTGGGTATAAAATTTAATTGCGCCATCGTAGTCAGAAACGACTAATGCAATATGCACAAGTGATTGTTTCATTAAGTACCTATAACTTCTGAATATTCATACCGCCTTTAAAGCAATACTGCAACGTAACATCTTTATGGCTTACCGCGCACTGGTTTTGAACTTATTAGGCAAGTTTGGTCAGCAATGACTCAAGGTGCGATGCCACTGCAGGCCATTCACTATTAACAATGCTGTAGATCACGCTATCTCTTATCCTGCCATCTCTCATCTGCATGTCGCTACGCGATATACCTTCTCTTTGAGCACCTATACGCTCAACCGCCCTCAAAGATTTTTCATTAAGAGCATCGATATTAAAACCAACTCGATTACATCCTAGATTATCAAAGGCATTCCTAAGCATTAAATATTTTGCTTCAGTATTCACAGCACTTCTTTGATGCTTAGGGGGTATCCAGCTACCGCCAATTTCTAGTTTTCGATGTTGATGGTCAATATGCCAATAGCCAGAACCGCCAACAATTTCTTCCGTTTCATTTAATCTGATGGCATAAGCTTGATCTTTGCCTTTCTCAGGCAATCCTGAGACATAACGTATAAATGCGCTTGCTGAAGATCTGCTATCTAGTAAAAATGTAAGGTAATCCCAAATACTAGATTCTTTCCCAGCACTGGAAATACCCTCCAAATGAGCGATTGTAAGCGGCTCTAAGGTTATATACCTTCCATTCAAAAACGATTGGTCAAACTTCATGGCTATATATACCCCGCTTCGCGAACAAGAGCTTTGCTGAACTTGTTATAAACGCTTTTCACGGATTCTCTTCCTTAAACCTTTTAGGCCTGCAACTTTTATCGCAGTGTGCCAAATCGACAAATAGAGCGTTGGCATCATTACTAGGAGAATAAAGAGTAAAGTGATGAACATGCTTTCGCTATAAAAAAGTAACAATGCAGATAAAAAAGAAACAAAGCTAAAGATAAGCCCAACGAATTTTTTCGAAGAAGCTGGGTACTCGAACCTTGTTACGCATTTTTTACAATACACCGAATCCAATAAGGTATTGAACTCTATTTTGCATGAATTGATACCACATTCCGGGCATGATCTATTGATCTTCATAACACCATCGAAGCCGGGAGCGTGTTCTGCGCAGCTATCAAAAGTAGCGAAACGCATTTTTTAAAATAGTCATGCATTTTTTGAAACTTTAGGCATTTCAACAGAGTCTAAAATAACACTGAAATCGTGTTTGTACTCGTAGTCACCAACATAAGCCTGCGCTATTTTTCCACGCCAACTAATTTTGAAATTGAGCGACGTGCCAATTCGTTCAAATTTAATTTTATGCTTTGCAGCGGCGTCGTGACCAAGAAGGTATATATGAAAAGAGAAATCACTAAAGTCTTCGATTGTCTCAGGCTTAGAGTCAACCTCGATTTCAAGCCCATCAATATACTCAGGTGAATACTGATTCAAGGAACACACTTTGAACCCTCGATTACCCCAATGTGTACTAGAGAGCGTACAGGAATGGTAGTTTCCCCATACTATTGGCGCAGCCCAATCGGATGGGTAGTCTGAGTCCTCTTCATCATCTATGTCACGTTCTGAATAGTAGTTCTCGCACTCTAAATGCAGGTCGAACCAAACATCATCACCCTTCTCTCTGGCAGACCACTTAAACGTCTTTATCGGATGGCCTTCTGGCCAAGGGTTGTCCTTAAAATAAATTCTATTCACTTCCATGATAAGGCCTCCTATGTCGAACGCGTTTAAAACGAACGCCACGTTTTCGCGGCGTCCGAGTGCACAAAGTGTGCGGTAGTTTTACAACTTTTTATGTGTTTAATTTTAAATAGCCGTAACCTTGTTAGCACAAGGTCCTTTTTGGCCTTCGCCTACTTCATATTCTACTTCTTGACCATCGTTCAATGTGGCATAGCCTCCGCCATTTTGAATTTCAGTATGATGAACGAATAGATCTTTCCCACCATCTTCAGGTGTAATAAAGCCGAAACCCTTATCCGCGTTGAACCACTTAACTGTGCCTTTACTCATTATATTTTCTCTATTATTCGGTGAAATTTATTCGAAACACTTTTGACTTCACCACTTCAAAAATGAAATTTATTTAGCGCTTTGACACATAACAGTCGATCACCGAAACGGCTTGTAAACTATCCCTTCCTTCATAACAAAACCAACATTCTCTAAAAGGCTTATGTCCTCAAGAGGGTTTCCTTTCACGGCGATAATATCGGCGTAGCGGCCAACTTGAATTGAACCGACATCGGCTTCTTTGTTGAGAAGGTTTGCGGCGTTTATTGAGGCAGCTTGTAAAGCTTGCATGGGCTTCATGCCGAAGGTGACCATGCGCGATAATTGCTTTAGGTTATCGCCATGAGGGTATACGCCAGCATCAGTGCCCATCACCATTTTTACTCCGGCTTTCACGGCCTTGCTAAAATTCTCTCGTTGCAGTGCGCCTGTTTTTCGCTCTTTCGCTAGGCTCTCTTCTAAGATACCAGCCTTCTCACCTTCGCCTAATATGAACTCAGTTACGTAGATATCCATTGACAAATAGGTGCCATTTTTCTTGGCGAGCTTTAAGCCTGCGTCATCGATAAAACTTGCGTGTTCTACCGAGTCGACTCCCGCTTGAATGGCAGCATAAATGCCTTCAGTACCGTGAGCATGTGCAGCGACGGTGATGCCTCGTCGGTGCGCTTCGCGAACCACCATTTGCATTTCTTCAAATGAGTACTGTTGCACGCCTACCTTGGTACCTTTTGATAACACCCCACCCGTTGCGCAAATTTTAATAAGGTCGGCACCGTATTTGATATTGCGTCGTACTTTCTTAGCAACTTCCCATGGACCATCAGCAACACCATCGCTGCTTACCTGAAAATCAACCGGTAATAAATTGTTATCGCAATGGCCGCCTGTAATGCCTAATGACGGGCCCGAGACAAACATTCGTGGGCCTGCTATTTCGCCAGCATTGATTGTGTCGCGCAAGGCTACATCGATAAAGCCGCTTGCACCTAAATTGCGCACTGTGGTCACGCCCGCCATCAGAGTATCACGTGCATGCTTGACGCCTCTTAATGCTGAGCGAGTTTTCGAAGTTGCAAGGCGTTTGTAGCCATGTTCGTCGGCGCTGCCGGTTAAGTGAGTATGCGTATCGATCATGCCGGGCAAGATTGTCATTCCCCGAAGGTCGATGAGCTCGCCATCGGCCTTGGTCGCACTTCCGCCGCCTGCTACTGCTGTGATGCGCCCGCCTTCGATGGTGATTACCGGATTTGATATCAACTTGCCTGTGTTCACATCGACCATGGCATCAGCGACCACAATTTTCTTATCAACCGCAGGAGGAGTCTCTGCGAACGCGATAGAGCTAAACATTAAAAATGAAGCGAGTAGAGCAACACGAAAAATCATAAGGTTCTCAAATTAAGTAGCAAATTGTTGGGCGGAGAAGTTAAGTACTTACCTCTATAACCCAGTTGGATAAATCTAGTTCGATCAATGCAAGTGTACGCCTAACACTGCCAACGCTAGGTATACGAAAAACCTAAATATATAGCTAATGCAACACTTTAGTCATTATCGCCTTTGCGATCATCTAGGCCAATGACAAAAAGAAGCCTGCAATTGCGGCGCTCATCAGGTTTGCCATGAATGCGGCGGTGACCGCTCTCAAACCCATTCGAGCAACATCAGAACGGCGATGGGGTGCAATGGTTGCCAAACCACCGAGCAAAATTGCAATTGACGAAAAGTTAGCGAAGCCGCAAAGCGCGAACGTGACAACGGCTTGCGTATGAGCACTCATCACAGCCTGCTGTTCAGAGAAACTTAGAAAGGCGACAAATTCGTTAAGCACCAATTTCTGACCAATCATACTGCCAGCGACCGCGCTTTCTTGCCAAGGTACACCAAGGATAAAGGCGACGGGTCTAAATAATTGGCCAAGAATTGCTTGCATCGACAAGTCAGGGAAGCCGATATAGCCACCGACCCAGCCAAGCAAACCATTGAGCATTGCAATAAGCGCGACAAAGGCAATCAGCATGGCCCCAATATTGACCGCGAGTTGCAAACCCGCTGACGCGCCGCCTGCAGCGGCGTCGATTACGTTAGCGTACTGTTCAGTTTCTTGGTCTACCACTTCTTCGTGGTTATCAATTTCTTGAGTTTCGGGTAACAAAAGCTTGGCCATCAAAAAACCACCGGGCGCAGCCATAAAACTGGCAGCTAGTAGGTATTTCATTTCTACACCTAAAGCCACATAACCGGCTAACACTGAGCCCGCTACCGTCGCCATGCCACCGACCATCACCGCAAACAACTCAGAGTTCGACATTTTTCCGACAAACGGCTTGATCACCATCGGCGCTTCGGTTTGACTGACAAATATATTAGCGGTTGCCGACATTGATTCAGCACGGCTAGTGCCTAATAACCACTGCAGGGCGCCGCCGATAATCTTGATAACCCAACCCATAATGCCGATGTAGTACAGCACCGACACCAAGCTTGAGAAAAAGATAATGATTGGCAAAACTTGTAGCGCGAACACAAAGCCAATACCTTCACTTGAGGCACTGCCTAAGTTACCAAACAAGAAATTTATGCCTTCTTGCGCATAAGCGAGCACACCCGATACTCCACCAGATATGCTCTCCATCACCGAGCGCCCGATTGGAAAATACAAAGCAAAGGCGCCGATCAAAAACTGTAAGGCAAATGCCACACCAATTGTTCGCCAGTTAATATCACTACGATGTTTAGAAACAACAAAACCGATTCCTAGCAGAATAAGTATGCCGGCAAGGCTAATTAGAGTGGTCAACGGGGTATCTCCTTAAAACGGTTTCTCTAAATTGTGATTTGTCGCAATGACGATTTAATATGTTCTTTTACCATGTCGATTGCAACGCGGTTACGCCCGCCACCGGTTACAACAATGTGTGCATGCTGTTTGCTAGGTTCAATATGTTCATAATACATCGGCCTAACTGTGGCGGTATATTGCTCTGCCACCGATTCGAAACTGCGACCGCGCTCTTGTGTATCGCGCTCAATGCGCCTGAGTAAGCAAATATCGAGTGGCGTGTCGATAAACACTCTTACGTCAAACAGATCACGCAAAGCTGGGTCGCTTAACAACAAGATACCTTCAACTAATACAAAATCGGCCGATTCCACTACGCGAATACCGCTGCCACGGGTATGGTTGGCAAAGTCATAAACCGGCACTTCGACCTCTTCTCCATTTTTTAACGCTAAAATATGCTCGATCAAGAGCTCATGCTCAAACGCTTTGGGGTGATCGTAATTTGTTTGTTCGCGCACCGACATTTCAAGGTGACTTTGGTCGCGATAATAGGCGTCTTCTTCAAGCACCGCCAACGGACGCCCTTCCAGCTCTTTCGACAGTTCTTTATAAACAGTTTGCGCAAATAGGGTTTTTCCCGACGCCGAAGCGCCAGCAATAGCGATGATAGATCTGGACATTAGCTCTCCAAATGAGCGTCTAAATTTGAGCTACTTTACCACACCTGAAACACCGATACCTCGCGGGTCTGAGCCCGTATTCACTGACTTAGCATTCGCCCCCGAAATAGACTCTATGAGCTGCACATCGCCAAATTCCCAGTCGTGCGGCTGTACCCGATAACCTCTGGCTCTAAGCTCGCTTTGCGCCGCTTGGTTTAATGGCACACTGATACTCGTAGTGATTAAATCTGGCGGCAAAAGCTGATGATGAAAACGACTGGCACTAACAGATTGCTGAGCACTCATACCGTAATCGACAACATTAACGATGCACTGAAACACAGAGGTAAAGATAGTTGAGCCGCCTGGTGTCCCAACAACCATCTTCACGGTATCGCCTTTTATCAACAGCGTTGGGCTCATCGATGACAGCATGCGCTTGGACGGTTGAATCTCATTCGCAGACCCGCCGACCACACCATAGGCATTGGCGACACCCGGCTTGATGCTAAAGTCATCCATTTCATTATTTAGCAAAAAACCCGCACCTTCTACCACCACACCACTTCCATAGCCCCAGTTTAGTGTATAGGTATTGGAAACCGCATTACCCCACTTATCAATGATCGAAAAATGCGTTGTATTTGGCGACTCTAAGCCTGGCTGCGCGTGCGCAAGCTGACTGATTGCGCTTGGCTTAACTTCAGCCGCTCGTCGTTTGATGTAGGCCGGGTCAATAAGCTCATCGATAGGAACATCGACAAAATCTGGGTCTCCAAAATACTCAGCACGATCGGCAAACACTCGCTTTTCCATCTCAGCGATTAGATGAATGTACTGCGCCGAATTCACCTCTAAATTTTCGAACTCTTTATCTAGTTCGGCCTTCATTTTAAGAAGCTGTATCACCGCAAAGCCGCCCGAACTTGGCGGAGGAGCGGTAATTACCTGATAATCTCGCCAATCAGAAACGAGAGGCTCTCGCCACACTGCTTGATACTCTTTAAGGTCTTGTGCGCTAATCAAACCGCCATCTCGATCTGATTGCGCGATCAGCAACTTCGCGGTTTCGCCTGAATAGAAATCTTTGGGGCCATGTTCTGCAATTCGCTCTAGCACGCTAGCAAGTTCAGGCTGTTTGAAGGTGCGCTGTGTAGCCATTGCGCCAAAGTATTCCGCGAAGTTAACCTTGCCTTCAAACCACTCAATTGATTCCGGAATTGCTTTGGCTTTTTTAGGATGCACTACAAAACCAAGCTTGGCGTACGCCACCGCAGGCGCAACCAATTCAGCCCACGGAAGCGTTCCGAATTTCTGGTGCGCCTCCCAAAGTCCTGCGACAGTACCAGGAACACCGGCGGCTCGAATGCCAACCAAACTGGCCTTCTTAATAACGTTTCCGTTGCCATCGAGATACATATCTCTGCTGGCTTTAAGTGGCGCTTTTTCACGATAATCGAGAAAATGGTTTTCGCCATCAACCCGAGCCAGCATAAATCCGCCGCCGCCAATATTGCCAGCTTCAGGAAAAGTCACCGCCAAGACAAAAGCTGCGGCCACCGCAGCATCAACAGCATTACCGCCATTTGTAAGAACTCGGTCAACAACCTCGGCAGCATTTTGATCGGGCATGGCATACGCCGCTTGTACTAATTGCTTCGCCGATGGGTCTAATTTTGTGCTTGGAGCGCTAACACATGCACTCAGAAAAAAGCTAAGCGAAAGCAAGCCTAATTTGCATAGACGTGGCTTTTTTAAACTAGAAGCAGTAATAAATTTGATCAGCATAATTAGATGGGTAAGTTGTGCGTATAGCTAGCAACATACTCCACCTTTAGCAAAAGACAAAATTCTAGAGCAATAACAGCTCGAAGAATGTCAGTGCTGGGAACTTTTTTTATATTCGCACAAACCAGTTAACCATTTGATTCTCGTGGCAGATAGCCAAGCAAACTATCTACGCTTGCAACTTTGGCTCGCTGTTGTTCACCAAGTGCTCCTGCGTTATAAGCCGGTGCCTTGGCGGCATCAACCTTATAACTCATGTCTTCGAAGTTACGATCAAACCTTGGATCCGTGGCTTTTATGTTGCGAGTGGTATAAGAAAATTTCGCGAGATCAATAGGGTTAATTTTTCGGCTAAATCGAGCGAAACCTCTAAAACTGGTAGATTCTTCGATGTGGCGATCGCCCTTTTGTATTAGCTCGCTCATAAGCTGGTGTAAAAAGTCACCATTGTGCTCTTCGCAATAATTCACCGCAATAATCTCACCGCCTAGCTCTGGAAAGTAGCGCGACTGCCCTTCTAATTTCAACTCAATAATTCTCGAATTAGACAAGCGATGCCTATTAATCACAGAAAAACTAAAACCAGCAAAACGCACACGAGCAAGCAGTTCTTCAACGCCCTCATCACGCGCACTATCTACGCTTAGCAGCTCACCAGTGTTTGCTGCCATCAGCGGCAAGTCGAGATGACAGTTGAACGGCGTTGCAACATTACGGCCTTGATTGATTCGAACGGTAAGTAGCTCTCGGGCCTCATGCTCGCGCACTTTCTTAACCGCAAGCAAGGCCGTTTGTACAATTTCCGAGGTTGGCGTTGAAGGCTCAATTAGCCAACGACGACCGTAAACAATTTTGTCGTCGTATATGCTGGCTTTATAGCCTGTGTAGTTCTCATGACCGATAACACCTACGATTAGGTATAAACAACTGGCTTCTTGACCAGCAAATAGTTGATATGAAGCCGGCAACGAAATCTCGGCTAATACATTGCAAAGGTTGTCGAGTTGACGGTTAACGTCTAAGAATTGTTGAGGAACCGCCTTTTCTCCATTACTTAACTCTATTGAAGGAGCATAGGCTAAAGGGGTTTCCCCAAAACTGTTTTCGTTTGACAGATCAACACTGTCGACATCGCAATCCACATTGCTAACAACTAAGTTCAAACCAGATACATTCATATTAGGCGCGTTCATACTATTGGCTTCCGACTCAAAGCACGAGACCCTCTACCTCGGCAAATTATTGCTGAGGGCCCGAGACAGTTAAAGCCGCTTACCAGCGTTGCGGCTCACACACGCGGAGTATGCATCTCGCGATCGTGCGAAATGTGAATTTAGTGTTGCAATTGTGTGAAGATAGCGTCTTTACTTGGGCTTAATCACGCCGGTAACTAGGGCGGTTCCAAACAATATTGTTAACATACCTACAATCATCATCAGGGTAATCACTTCTTCTATAAAGAGAGCTCCCCACAAAGAACCAAAAATCGGAATCAAAAAGGTAACCGTAATAGCTTTGGTACTACCAATATCCACAAGCAGTTTGAAGTACATCAAATAGGCTAAGCTTGTACAAACAACCGCAAGGGCAAGTAATGCCAGCCATGCATTAACGCTAGGCATTGATTCGGGCATAAACCAAAAAAGAAGCGGTAACAGAGAGATCCCTGCGGTGACTTGGCTGGACATAGCAATACTTAATGCTGAGACCCCGTTTAATTTTTCGGAGGTGTAGTTCGCTGCAATGCCATACAACACGGGCGCAAATGCGGCGGCTGCCATCGCCAAAATTTTCCCTTGACCTGCTACTGAAAGCTCGCCGCCAACTAAAACCACTACCCCGATAAAGCCCAGCACTAGGCCTATGGTCGCGCTTATCGATAAACGCGTACCAAGCCATGCCCATGCCACTACCGCTCCCCAAATTGGCGCTGTACCATTCAGGATCGCCGCCATGCCACCGGTAATGTAGAGCATAGAGTAGGCAAAAAAGACGAATGGAATTGAAGAGTTAAGCAGCCCAACTACTGTCAATGCGGGCCAATGATCTAGCGCGAATTTGCGCGTTGAAGGCGACTCCCTAAAGTACCAAAAGGGCCACAAGACCATCGCTGCAATAATTACACGAGCGGCGATTAGCGCGACGGCACCAAACTCGGGGACCGCTATGCGCATAAACAAAAATGAAGCTCCCCATAGCGCCGCCAACGAAATCAGCAGTATTAAATTTTTAGTCGACACTGAAGTTACCCCACTCGATTGAACCGCCATTGTAAGGCACATTTTCAAATCGACAACGCTTTTTAACAAGAGCTCAACAGCCTAGTGTTAGACTCTGCGGCTATTGATAGAATAAAGTCCACGAGGCAACAACAATGCAACGAAGCAAGCAACTCTTTTCAACTATTTCAAGCGACGGCCAACTCAGCTTTGAGCTTTTAGAAGTTGACGTCCCCAGCCCAAAGGCACACGAAGTTATTGTGCGAGTTGAGGCCGCCCCAATTAACCCCTCAGATATGTGGCCAATGTTTGGTCCAGCCAATTTGATGGAAGCCAAATTGGAGTACAGTGATGAACGTAAAGTGCTTACTGCGCCTCTTTTCCCAGGAATGGCGTCGCGAGTTAGTTCTCGCTTAGACCAAACTCTGCCGGTAGGTAATGAAGCAGCAGGTACAGTGGTAGCCGCAGGCGAGAGTGACGCTGCGCAAGCGCTAATGGGTAAAACCGTTGCCGTTCTATCAGGCGCTACATACGCTGAGTATTGCTGTGTGCCTGTACAAGCTTGTATGGCGCATAACGAAGGCACTACGGCGAAGCAAGCAGCCTCGTCGTTCGTGAACCCACTAACGGCTTTAGCAATGGTAGACACCATGCGCATGGAAGGCCATTCGGCGCTTATCCATACGGCAGCCGCATCAGGCCTTGGTCAAATGCTAAACAAAATATGTTTAGCCGAAGACGTGCCACTAATCAACATTGTGCGTAAATCAGATCAGGTGGATCTACTTAAAGGTATCGGCGCTAAGATTGTGCTTAACTCTTCTGACGATAGTTTTAAGCAGGACCTATACGACGCGATTAACGAAACAGGCGCTACTTTAGCATTTGATGCGATTGGCGGCGGCGACTTAGTCAATGACATTCTAGCGACGATGGAGCGCGTAGGCAGCAAAGATGCCGTTGGCTTAAATACCTATGGGTCGCCGGAGAATAAACAGGTGTATATCTACGGCAGTTTAGATATTTCACCAACAGTACTCAATCGTGCATACGGCATGACATGGAGCATTGGCGGTTTTCTATTAATGCAATTCTTAGGCAAAATCACGCCTCAGCGTGTTGGCGAGCTACATAAACGAGTTGCCGATGAAATCGGCACAACGTTCGCGAGCAACTTCACTGAAACTCTTAATTTTGAACAGGCGATGACGCCAAGCTACATCGCTCAATACAATGCTAAGAAGACCGGTGAAAAATTCTTAATTAACCCGTCCTTAGGCTCGTAACTACAGGTGCGTAACTTTAGATGCGCACCTGTAACTAATAGCTGCTACTATAGGTGCGCAACTCATCGTTCTTTTCACCCTAACAGAATAGGCAAATAGAAATTGAACCGCATCACTAACAGTCGCGCTTACCAAAAAGCTCAACGTTTAGTAAGTGCAACAATTGCCAGCCCGGCTAAGCTTTTGAGCTTAGCCGGTTCTGCGCGAAAAAAAGCCAGTAAAAACGCGCGATCAAAGGTATCCGATCTACTAGAGCCGATCAAAGCTTCTTATCGGCTGATTCAAGCCTACGCCAGCGGAACTTACCGCGATATTTCATTAGAAAATTTTGGTTTGATCGTCGCCGCAATGATTTATTTCGTGATGCCGATTGATGCCATGCCGGACTTTATCGCTGGGCTTGGCCTCGCTGACGACGCTACATTGTTAGCTTGGACTTTTTCAAAAGTCAAAGAAGAGCTGGAGCGTTTCTTGAACTGGGAACAACAGCAAGATAGTCCGGACAAGTTAGACTCGCCCTGAGCTCAAGCAAGATTGTAATTTTTCCCGACCACTTAAAATTACATTATATGTTGACCAAAATACCTCAACCCTATTGGCAAGCACATACAGAAGAGGCTAGTATTCCTGAGTCCTTGAAGGAGGATCTTGAAATTTGGAGCTAGCACAGGCTAATCAATAGTGACTTTGACAGTGCGATTGCACTTTCCCGGCAGCAAGCTACCAATATGTGATGTAAGGCGTGGGCTTTAAACCCAATCGAAATAGCCAAGCGCATCTATATCAACAATAAAAACTAGCAAAGCGCTTCATCCAAGCAACCAATAGATAACCGAGCAGATGTTGCGCTCCTTACCGACGCCTCATCAATACACTTAGCGATGGCATTCAAGTAGCCATTGAGTGTGAGCTCACAACCTAAAAATAGAAGTAAAAACATGCCTGAAGAACAGAAAAAACCAATGCTAACCGAGCTTAGCTTAGAGAAACACGCCAACCTCAAAATGGACCCAAAAGGTGTTCTTACGGTTGCTAAATCTCAGCACATAATCAATCTCAAAGTAAGTGAGGTCGGGATGGCTGCTAGTAGTTTTCCGATCTTTTTAAGCCGCCCAGCCGGAGGCGCAGACTGGGTGCTATCGGCTATCAATAGTTTTGAGCTCGAATCTAATTTATTCGTCGAAAACGATACGTGGACAGCAACACATACTCCAATTGGTATGCAGACCTACCCGTTTTTTCTAATGCGGTCAGAACGAGATGAGAAGAGCTTTACCATTGGTATCGACGAAGAAAACAGCGTTTTCTCAGAAACCCAAGGAGAGGCACTATTTGAAGACGGCAAAGCATCCCTTCGCCTGAGCCAAGCGACAGCACAACTCGAATTAGAAGTTAAACACGATGTGCACACTTATCAATTTGCGAAACGAATAGAAGAACTTGGCCTAATAAAAGACATCGACCTGAAGGTACACTATAAGTCTGGTTTGGTTAATACACTAAAAGGCCTATGTACCATCGATGAGCAAGCCCTCTACGATCTTGATGCTGAAGCCTTCGCCGGGCTTCGCAAAGAAGGTTACGTAATGCCTCTTTACGTCATGCTAGCGTCAATTTATCAGTTCAATAGTTTAATTAAGATTCACAATCGCTTGACCCCAGAGAAAGCAATTTTACAGGTTAAGCTAGAAACACCAAAAGAAGAGGAAAGCGCCTAAACAAGCACGCTATCTGACATTTTTTTTGATTAAAGCCTCAGTGTGATGTTGGGGCTTTATTATGCACTTTTTCTTGTTTACGAAACTGTAAACAAATTTCGAGTTTAGGCTAGAATATTGACGAGGCGTGTACTGGGTCTGTGTAATATTCGTGCGTATTCGATAACGATAAAAAGTGGAGAGAGGCTGGTGATTAGTCAACCGTACCTAAAAAACATTCATGACATCTTGGGTAAACTAAGCCTATTTCTTGTATTGACTGCTGTGGCACCAGTGTCAACGGCGGCTGAATCTGGCGACGCGCTAAGAGCCGATAACTTCGTTTTAATTGATCACAAAGGAAAGGCACACGAACTGTATTACCATCGAGATGATAAAGCGGTTGTGATCGTATCTCAGGGTAATGGATGTCAAATCGTCAGATCTAATCTTGAAGATCTGCGCGCCATTCGCGATGACTATGCAGACAAAGGCGTAGAGATTTTAATGCTAAACGCCAATCAACAAGATAGCCGCGCCGCGATCGCCGAAGAGGCTGAAGAGTGGGGCGCGGATTTTCCAATTCTCAAAGATCGAACTCAAATTATCGCCAAGTCGCTAGAGCTTAATCGCACTGGTGAGGTATTAGTGATTAACCCTAAGAACTGGCAGCTTGTTTATCGTGGACCGCTCAGCGATCGCGTTGACTATGAGCGCCAGAAGAATAAGGCGAGCAAAACATATGTTCGAGATGCGCTTGACGCACTTATTGCAGGAGAGGATATCGCTTTCAGCAAAGTCGTATCTCCCGGTTGCATTATCAATTATGACAAAGTCGATGGAGCAGCGATTAGCTACTCGGACACAATCGTTCCCATCCTGAAAGAAAACTGCGTAGCCTGCCATGTAAAAGGTGGTATCGCGCCTTGGGCAATGTCTGAATATGCATTGGTCAAGGGTTTCGCGCCAATGATGCGCGAGGTTGTACGTACCAAGCGTATGCCACCATGGCATGCCGACCCCGAGATCGGACATTGGCGCAATGAAGTAAGCATGAGCGAAAAAGACACCAAAACACTGATTTCTTGGATTGAAGCCGGTGCCCTAAGAGGTGACGGAGAGGATGGCCTAAAAGCGGTTCCCGATCTGAGCAATCAATGGACACTCGGTGAGCCAGATCTTGTTATTGATATTCCAGCGTTTGAAGTTCCTGCCTCGGGCACAGTGGACTATCAGTTTCCTAACGTTCCTAACCCCTACGATAAAGACGTTTGGGTTGTTGCCGCCGAAGTAATACCGGGTGATCCAAAAGCGGTTCATCATATTTTAGCTGGCTCCTCTGAACGGCAGCTTCAAGGAGAGCTATCTGAAATTTTTGAAAATTTCATCATCACTTACGCCCCTGGCAATGAAGCCTCAAAAATGCCAGAAGGCACTGGAGTATTTGTGCCCAAAGGCGGTGTGTATCAATTTCAAATGCACTACACACCGTATGGCAAGAAAACAGTAGATCGCAGCAAAATAGGCTTATTCTTCTCTGACACTCCTCCTGATAATTTTTATCGAGAGCAGGTCATTGTAAACTGGAACCTAAAAATTCCGGCCAATGCTGAAACGCACGAAGAAAAGGCCTATTTCTTGTTTGATAAAGACGCCGACATTCATGCTTTGTTTCCGCATTCGCATTACCGAGGGGTAAGCTCAACATTTGATGTTGAATATCCAGATGGAAAAGTAGAGACAATTTTATCAGTCCCTAACTATGACTTTAATTGGCAACGCACCTATCAATTCGAAAAGCCAAAACGGGTTCCTGCTGGTTCGAAAATGATTCACCGAACCATCTATAACAACTCGTCGAAAAATAGAGGCAATCCGGCACCTGACCAAGACGTATATTGGGGCCTTCAATCAGAGGAGGAAATGCTTTACGGCTCAGTTGGCTATAGTTGGGTAAACGAATCAACGGATAAACCAATTCACAATCCACAGCGTGCAGACCTGTTTCAAATTATGGGAATGTTGGACAAAGACATAGACGGCAAACTCGCACCGGCAGAACTCAGCCGCAAATTAAAGCGCTTCGTCGGAGATCGATTTTCTGAATTCGATAGAAGTGGCGATGGCGGCTTAGACCTGCGCGAACTCGGTGGCGTATACCAAGCAATGAGCAAAGCTAAGCGCGCACAAACCGCCAAGGTGAATCGTTAAATTATGAATGATTCAAAAAACAAAATTCCTCGCTCGGCCGATAATTACTCTGCCGAGGCAATCGCAGAGCGTCAGAAATTTATTAGCGCTCAAACAGGGGTAAAACTAGAGCACGTAGCCCACAGCTCGCAAAAACTAGAAAGTCTCAAGGGCAACATCGAAAACCCAATTGGTGTCGCGCAAGTCCCTATTGGGCTAGCTGGACCAGTTCGGGTTAATGGTGAGCATGCAAAGGGCGACTTTTACATACCAATGGCGACCACCGAAGGTACGCTGGTTGCTAGCTACAGTAGAGGAATGCGCGTATTGAGCGAGGTTGGCGGCGTCAAAACCACTGTGATCGAACGCTATATGCAACGCGCCCCAGTTTTTCATTTTAATAATGCTCAAGACGCGCGTGAGTTTGGGTTTTGGTTCGATGAAAATCTAAGCAAAATTCGCGAAGTCGCGGAGTCGACCACATCAGTTGGTAAGCTGTCACACGTAGAACAATATGGCGTATCCAGAATGCGCTTCACCCGCTTCAACTACACAACCGGAGATGCGGCCGGTCAAAACATGTGTGGCAAAGCTACCTTTGCAGCCTGCAATTGGATCGCCGATAACTACCCAAAATTGAATCGCTATACGCTCTCAGGTGCGATCGATACCGATAAAAAACATTCGCAACTCAATACCCTTAACTCGCGAGGCGCTAGAGTGGTCGCCGAAGCGGTAATACCTCGAGATATCGCCAAATCTATTTTACGGGTGGATACCAAAGACTTGTTTGATGTACGCCAAGTGAACAATGTCGGTGGCATGTTGGCGGGCACCAGCAACAATGGCGCGCATTCGGCGAACGGCTTAACCGCCATTTTTATTGCGACCGGTCAAGACGCTGCGAACATCGCCGAATCTCAAGCCGCGATCGTATATTCGGACTTAATGGAAAACGGCGATTTATATTGGAGCATCACATTGCCATCAGTAATAGTCGCGAGCTACGGAGGAGGTACCGGACTCGGCACGCAACGCGAGTGCTTAGAAATGATGGGCTGCTATGGCAAGGACAAAGCACTCAAACTTGCAGAAATTTGCGCAGCAACGGTGCTTGCTGGTGAGATCTCTTTAGGCGCTGCAGTTTTAGCTGGAGACTGGGTTTCGAGCCACGATAAGTTAGGGCGAAATAGGCC
>CAKZRZ010000258.1 GCA_937918955.1 uncultured Arenicella sp. | reverse complement strand
TGGTCGCGATGACGTTGATGCTGGAGTATGCGTTGCTGTGTCACCGGCGATCACTGTTTCTGACGCTTCAACGCTGTCGCTCGATTGGTTTCACGGTCAAAGAGATACTGGCGATGACAACAGTGGTGATTTCTTTCGCGTTGAGTACTCGCTCAATGGTGGAGCAACATATAACTCCCTGGTTAGTATCGGTGATGTTCGCACTCAAGCTCAATGGGCTAACGCCAATGCGAGTATCCCAGCGGGCTCGAACGTGTTACTAAGAGTGAGCGCGAGTGACGGTAGAAGTGCCGGTGATTTAATTGAAGGTGGTCTTGATGCTGTATCGATCTGCCCCAACTAGCGTCCCGATGCGTTAAGTATTAGGTAGTTGGCTTCATCACTCTAGCCAGCTCGTCTTGTTTGCCATGAGCAAGTTAATCTCGAGCTAATGTGGTTAAAGTTGATGAAGCCATTTCTATCTTTAAGATCTCTGTTCTTTAAGTGATATATCGGCTCTTAGTCTGGTTTTGTTGAACAAATGCTCATATAGTATGTGCGCAGGCTCTCAATGCCTCTACATTCTTCAAATCAAATTTAGGGAAAATTAAAATGAATGACGTCGTAAATTCACCGCAGTCCCCCCAGGCTAAAAATATCAAATTGATTAATATTTTGTACTTGGTAAATATTATTGTGCCATTTTGTGGCTTGGTGGGCGTGGTCATGGCCTACATCAATAAAGACGAAGCGCCTGAATGGTTACAGTCGCATTACCAGTTCGCGATCCGCACGTTTTGGATCGGCATACTATATGGAATTATTTCTTTGATTTTAACCTTCGTAGTGATCGGCTTTTTATTATTATTGGGCTTGTTGGTTTGGTATATCGTCCGTTGTGTAAAAGCGATGAACTTAATCGACCAAGGTCAGCCGCATCCAAACCCAACGGGTTGGTGGTTCTAGTAAGAACCTTTTTTCAGAACCTAAAACGGAGGCCATTGGCCTCCGTTTTTTTATAAGTCAAGACTTATGCTTAATGGTATCTAGAAAAGTATCGCGCATAGATTACTCTAAGGACTGCGCGATAATATAGGTGGCGTGCTTGCCGTCGGCTCAATAAGTCCTCTCTATATGCCTGCACCGCTGTTCGGTATACACAGCTTAGATACTGTCGAGCTTGCCCCGCGAATAAAGGCTCACAGTTCTTTTCCAAGGTTTGCGTAATGCTACAACCGTCAGACAATACTGCTTGCCCACTGGCGGTATCTCGGCATTGGTCAAGGTCATCATTGACACCATCTTGGTCAGAGTCTAGTGGTTCGGTGAATAAGTTTAAACCAACGATAACAGGGTCATGATCCGATGATCGAAACGGGTCAATGCTGTAATAACCTTGTGGATTAAACTCTTCGTTATAATCAAGCACCGGTGGTTCATCGGTGTTGATATGCCACTCTACAACGCCTCCCACTTGTTCGGCCAAGCTGTCGTTTGCAAGCGCGTGATCTAGCGAACCGGCTAAGCCATCAAAGGTAAACGAATAGCCTGTATCGCCATTGAATACTTGAATAAGATCTTGATAACCGAGTGTTTCGAACGCCAACATTGGATCTTCTTCAGCGTACGCATTTAGGTCGCCGATGATCAATATATCTTCATCATCTATTCCCGTTGGCGTGGTCTGCAACCAAGTAGCTAGATCGTTAGCGGCTTCAGTGCGGCGCAGGTTCCATGATCCTTGTCCATCGCCTTGGTCGTCGTTGCCATTGTTTTGTGGCTCTGATGGTGGGCGCTTAGATTTAAAGTGGTTGATCACGGCGGTGAATATTTCATCGTTGTCACTTTGTTTAAAACTCACTGCCAGCGGCTGACGCGAACGCCCGTCCTCAAGCGACTGATCAAATGCTCCACTTGCAAGTGTTGCCGCTACGCCAATCGGTTCAACTGATGCTGGCTTGTAGATAAAGCCTACTGTAATGGCGTCGGTGCCAAGGGTCTCTAAATCAGTCGGTTGGACAAGATCATAGGTTTCTTCCCCATAGGCTTGATTTAGGGCGTCAACCAAGGTGCGAATAGCGCTCCCTTCGCCATAACCATTGTTCTCAATTTCAACTAGGCCAACAATATCAGCGTTTATGGCAAATAGTGCGCTAACTATTTTATCCTGTTGGCGAGCGAGTTCACTTGCGCTGTCGGCCCCGCGGCAACCTTGAGCAGCTTGCGGTCCACATATTTGGCCGTTGCCATCTAGGGTTGAAAAATAGTTCAGCACGTTGAAGCTAGCGACAGTCAATTCGCCATTGGCGCTTTGTGGAATTGGCTCCCGAACGTTTGCTTGTTGAAAAATCGGTGCTTGTGTTGGTTGTAGTCGATAATCACGACCAGGAGGGTTATTAGCATTGATACGGCCAAAGTCTAGAATGCCGATCAAATTATTGACCGTGTCGCCGCCTCGCAGAACGCTCGGAGGGTTGCCAATGTATGGCACTGGTTCAGGGTTATCACCAAAGCCACTGGTGTCTTGCCCATCGTCTAGGATAAGCGTGCGGCGGGCATTACTGTCAGCTAAATCGATTGCTTCTTGTGAGCTCGCAGCAAATTGATTGGTAGGCTGGAACAAGCGGCCTGCGTTGCCTAAATCGTCAGGTGATGAAAGCGTTAATTGCCCAAAGCGCGATAAGAAGAAGTTCTGCGAAACCGTCATTGGCGACACGATTTCCACTAGCATGCCCTCATAGCGCTCTAGCTCTCCATCAATCGTCTCGGGTAAGCTCACTGCTGTTGGGCTCAAAATATTATTGCTTGAAACCACCGTGATCGATTCAACGTTGCTCAATTGAGTAAGCCCAAAAAACTCATCGGCTTCTGCGATAATTTCGATTTCATCACCAATAGTTACATCGTCACTGCTGGGAGTGAAAACAAAAATACCATCCGAAGTAGCGCTGTTATCGTCACCATTAGGATCTTGTAAGTAAAAGCCGCGGAGCTCATCGCTGCCTTGAAAATCCGCAGATACCACACCTGTGGTTTTAACGACTTGACCATCAAACGGGCTTGATTCGCCAGAGCCTTGAATCTCAGGAATGCTAAGCTCAACAATAACTGGGTCGCTTCCACCGTCATCATCACACGTGTTCTCAGCGCCAGGTGTGTCAGTAGTGCCAGGAGTAAATTCGCCAATACGCCAGCCATCGGCGCATAAAAAACTGTGGCCTGGTACGAAGGTGCCATCGGGCCCGACAATA
>CAKZRZ010000257.1 GCA_937918955.1 uncultured Arenicella sp. | reverse complement strand
GGATAGCGCCGAAAAGCCAGGGCCATACCAGATTGCGCCACAGGGTCAGTAAGTCCTGGACATGGACATTGGCCGCTACTACTGCGACCAGGAGTACGGCCAGGGCAAGCCGAGCCAGCGTCCAGGCGCGGGTACGCCAGGGGTGATAAGCTGTGGACGTAATATTCATCGAAGCCAATCTCACTAAACTGTTCGAGGGGATGATCGAGACGGTATAACAAAAGATCGCTTGCTGCGGCTGGGGTGACCAAAACCCGACAAACTTAATCCGCGGACTGCTAGCTTCGTGTATTAAACTGTCTGACGATCTCAACAACGTATTCCTGCACCGTTTCTGAAAGATCGTTATAAAAAGGAAGCCTGAGCAACGTTCTACTTACTTGTTCGGTCACCGGGCAATCTCCCGATCTCCCTCCAAATCGACTTCCCATTGGTGAAAGATGAAGGGGTTGATAATGGAAAACGCTCAAAATGCCATGACTTTTCAGGTGATCTATCATGTGCTCGCGATCTATTTCGGATGGAAAGATTAAATAGAACATGTGATACGATTGATCACAGGATGGTGGCACGAAAGGCAGACGAACCCCCTGATTCTGCGCCCATTCTCGCAGTCCTTCATAATAATAGTTCCAGATACGTTGACGACGCGCCTGAATCAATTGGTAAGCCTCAAGTTGAGCAAACAGATAAGCAGCAAGAATATCTGATATCACATAACTTGAACCAAAATCAACCCAGGTATATTTGTCAACCTGACCTCTAAAGAAGCGGCTTCTATCAGTTCCTTTCTCTCGAATAATTTCGGCGCGCTCTAAAAACTCGAGATCGTTGATGATCAGCGCTCCACCTTCACCACAAGAAAAGTTTTTGGTCTCGTGAAAACTCTGCGTGGCCAGATTTCCAAATGTGCCAAGAAACCGTTCCTTATAACGTCCAAACAGACCGTGCGCATTATCTTCGATGACCACCAGACCGTTGCGTCTGGCAATTTCAAGGATCGTATCCATTTCACATCCCACACCAGCATAGTGTACCGGAACGATAGCGCGGGTGCGAGGCGAGATCAGGGACTCGATAGCACGCTCATCAATATTAAGCGTATCGGGGCGAATATCAGCAAAGACGGGCCGGGCCCCTTGAAGCGCAAAGGCGTTTGCGGTCGAAACGAAAGTGAATGATGGAACAACGACTTCATCGCCGGGCTTCAACTGGAGTAAGATGGCCGCAATTTCCAGGGCATGTGTACAGGAGGTGGTAAGTAGGACTTTCTTCGCTCTAAGAGCTTCAGCAAGAAATGCCTCGCACTTTCGTGTAAAAGGACCGTCTCCAGAAATATGTCCATTTGCGATAGATTGAACAATGTATGCCTGTTCGTTACCAATGAAACAAGGTCTGTTAAACGGTATTGGAAACATTCGGGACATAATACTCTCCTGTCATGCCTGCCAGATGTATCTGGCAGCATCGTCTCCAACCATCATAAGCAAGTCAAGAATCGAAACAAAGGGCGTGTACGGTGGATGCAGTTGAGGGTATTCGGGGTAATTGTACTCCATATACTCAAGCGTGATCCCAAAATCTCTAAACTTTTGCTCTTCTATATACTCACGAGCTGATGGTCCAGTAATGTAATGAGTAGCCCCAATTTTTACAAGAATAGCTAATAGCCTATCAGTCTTGCTTCCATCAACACTGAGAGACGAAGAACGCAAAAACGTTTTGTTTGTCAGACCCAACTCTTTCGCCAGTGACAGAGTGACGTCTATAACAAAATCTGCAAGCAGTTCAGGCTTCCTTGTATACCAGGATTCAATAATTTCACTATAACGCCTGAAATGTGGAGCTCTTATATAGGCATTTTTAATTGCATTCCAGTGTTTTATATTCCATGAGGTGTCCCAGCAAATTTCAATTTTATTGATGGGTGTGTGCTCGATCTGGTATCCTTTGCTATATACTGGAATTGTAAGCCACTGCAAACCATGAGGTGTTTTTATCTGATTGCGATTACGCCAACCACGTCGATCAAACTGAACATCATCGTAAAATACAAAGATATCAGCTTTTTGTATCTGATGAAAGTATCCGCGCCAGGGAATATATGAGGGCTGCAAAATTACACATTTCATGATCACCTCTCATCAGGGAATGCCAATTCCACAGCGGGCGAAATAGGAAATCCCCCATATACTGCATCATGGACCAGAATCCTACCATGATCATCCTTGAACACCCTGCCAGAGGCATACCAGGCAATAACCTGCAAGTACATCAGTCGTAAAAACCCAAACAAACGTGCTCCCAGCGCATTCACGGTGTCATTGGGTCGAATGCCTGTGACGCACTGGGCGATGATCGCTCCGTGGTCAACTTCTTCATCGACTTCATGGATAGTTGCACCAGCATAGCGGACACCGCTTTGCAGTGCTTGCCCTAAACCGTCTCTTCCTGGAAATGCTGGCAGTAATGACATATGTACATTAATTATGCGTTCTCTGTAATGATTCACCAATTCAGGTTGAATAATCTTATCAAAGGTTAAACAGAGTAGATCGAGATTTGCGGCGACACAAGTCTCATAAATGCGTTCTTGCAGAGCAGATCGATTGGTTGGCAGCCGGACGCAGGGAATCCCATGTTGCGCACAAAAGGAACCCAGATCCTGAGGGCTGCGCTCCTCAACAACCAGTATTGCAGGAGTTATCCCTAACCTGTCGCGCTGTAGCACTGCGGAGCGAAATAAGTGACCTCGACCGGAAACGGCGAATCCTACTCGGTATTCATGTGGCATTGTTTTCTCCTGCAGTGCACAGTGACGAAGTGAATGGCCACGGGCGACTGATCATATCTGTTACTTCATCCAGACCGCGGCTCTTGATAATCGCCTTATACATATTCAAGTAGTAATCAAATATGTGATTTGCGTTGTAGTACTCTCGTACTCCCTGGCGACCATTTGCACCATACCAGGTTCGCAAGTCTGGTTGGTTACCAAGATGAATAATCGCATCAGCAAGGGCATCAACATCTCGCAGCGGCACCAGTACGCCATTGTGATTCGGCACGATGATTTCTTTTGGGACATCGGTTCGAAAACCAACCACTGGCAGTTCGGCAGCCATAGCTTGAATGGTGATCAGGTTAACCCCTTCATTAATTGATGGTCTTACAAAGATATTCGTTCTTTGCAGGATCGCTTTAATATCTGCACGATATCCTGGCAGATATACTGTGTTTTTTACGTCAAGTTCATCTATCAATGTTTGAAGACGCTGCTGATCTTCGCCTTCTCCTACAATGAGCAATCTTGCTTCTGGCAAAGACTTCAATACCCGGGGCCAGGCCCGAATAAGGTACTCGTGGCCTTTGTCGGGATGGAGTCTGGCGATTGAGCTGATGAGGAGGTTAGAAGATCCAATCGAAATATTTGATAATTCCTGAAACGGATTTCGCTCGATCTCCAGAAACTCCTCAACATTAATTGCCATCTCGACTGCCCGGATCTTGTGAGGTTGAATACCGAAACGGTACAACTCTGGCGGATGAAAGCTTAAGTACGCCAGTACAATCCCCTGATAGATCCTCATGAGTGGAAAGTACCACAATGGAGATTGTTTTTGAATGGCGACAATTGTATGCAACGTGGGAGTACCGCTCATGCGAGCAAGAGGACTGCAAAGGGCAAATGAGTTTTCGAGGAATGTGTGAATGATCGCATAACGTTTCTCGAACATCAATCTCGCCGCTTTAAAAGCAACAACAGGCCACCATCTTTTTTTTTCTTTTGATGGTACTAGTTCGATTACATTGATATTTATGGATTTAAGTCGTGATGAGTAAATCCCTCCCGATCGCAAAGCGCATACGCTAATTTCTACTTGATCGCGTGGTGTCTGACAGCAAATCTGCCAGACAAACTCCTGCGCTCCTCCCGTATGCAGATGATCAATAACTATAAGTACGGGTATTGGCTGAGTCATTATCTAGCACTCCTGCCGCACAACTATGGTAGATCAATGGCGATTTACGCTCGTTTCCATAAGTTTCTGACGTATGACTTCGCAGCGGAATTCTCAAGTGGCTTTTGCCTGTTTTATAGAAGTGATTAATCCCCCAAACTCACGCTCGAATACAAACTCGTTGATCCCCGTCGGCGTCGCGTCTGGTACGACCCGTAGCAGACGAAAGCCCGTTGGGATAACGAACGCCGCAATCTCGTCGGCAGTCGCGTACTCGTATGGATAGCCTCCCACCCAGTCGATGACGTCGTACCAGAAGTCCATTCCCCGTTGCTTTTCCAGCGGATTGCGCCGGGTTACGAGCAGTTTGGCAATGTAGATCAGCGCTGCAAACGGTGGGATCATCCCTCGCTGCACCCAGGGAGGGGCCTGATTGTAGAAGCGCTTGATACTGCGCCAGATAGGCGACGTTATGTGCCGTTTATAGATGCCCAGGACCAGGGTTCCCCCCGGCGCCACCAGGCGTATCGTGTTGCGAATGGCATCCCACATGGCGCCTGTATGGTGCAGCGATCCCCAGGCATAGACCAGATCGAAATTTCCGAGTGTTTTGAGCGCCTGCTGATCCAGAATCGACATTTGCAGAAAGGTGATGTGCGCTTCTGGACGCAGCCGGGCACGGTTCGCTTCCGATACCGCAATCGAGCGTGGATTGATGTCAATGCCGACTACCTGCCCGGCGCCAAGACAGTGCGCCGCGATTGCGAAGAGACCGCTGCCGCACCCGACATCAAGGACCGAGGCGCCGTCCAGGCTTTCCCGCTGCAATAGCTCCTGTAGCGACTGCATGGCCCTTCTGAGACGGTGCTCGTTGATCAGGGCATCTGAAAACGCCTGCCAGTTGGCCCCGAAGTCGAAGCCTGGTACGGATGGCGTGTCAGTTGATGAATGTGAGTAACCCATGGCTCCCCGATTCTCTGTTGTGGAGCTGTAGAGCTGTAAGCCGTTTCCCACATCTACACCTCTACGTCTCTACACTTCTACACCTCCACACGCCCAGCATCAGCAGGGCCCAGAGCTTCTTGCCGTGGTTGGCGCGCCCGCTCTGGTGCTCTTCGAAAA
>CAKZRZ010000256.1 GCA_937918955.1 uncultured Arenicella sp. | reverse complement strand
GTTGCTGCCCATGCGCTAGACGAAGCTGATGAGTTCGCGGTTACCGCCTTGGATGATGTAGAACGCTTACGCTCGCAAGGCATTAACAAACCTCTAACCATGCTCTCTGCGACTTTTGATGTTGCTCAGTTAAATCAGATGTCAGCTCAATCAGTGCGCCCGGTTATCTATGATTTGAGCCAGCTTGCAACGCTAAGCCATGTCTCGCCAGATGCGAAGCTCGATATTTGGTTAAAAATTGATACTGGAATGGGGCGCTTAGGTTTGTGCATCGAGGACGCTCATCGAGTTGCCATTCGTTTGCTAAACCAAGTAGGCATTCGTTCGGTAAGTGCGATGACTCATTTAGCCAATGCCGATAATCCTGACCACCCGAGTAATCAGCGACAGATTAAACAGTTTCTGAAATTCTCAGAAAGCTATGACTTTTCTGAATTGAGTATCCTGAATTCGGCAGGTTGCGTGGCGTTCTCGGATGTTGCCCAAGACATTGTTCGCCCTGGAGTTATTCTTTATGGAATTTCGCCGCAAATTGGTACCACCGCGGCGCAGTTAAAACTGAAGCCGGCAATGAGCTTCAAGAGCAAATTAATTTCGGTCAAGCGTCTTCCGCTAGGGAGCCCGATAGGCTATGGAAGCAGTTATACACTTGATAGCGATTCGCGAATTGGTGTTATTGCCTGTGGCTATGCAGATGGCTATCCTAGGCATGCTCCGAGCGGTACCTTGGTGCTCGTTAATGGAATGTTTGTGCCATTAATCGGCCGAGTATCAATGGACTTAATTACCGTTGACCTTGGAGAGCTGCCGGTAAATGTCGGCGATGATGCTATTTTGTGGGGCGAAGACAATCCGATAGAAAACCTTGCCGAAGCTTGCGGCACCATCGCCTATGAACTAGTGTGTGGTGTCACACAGCGGGTAGAACGAGTCGTGATTTAGTTAATCCTAGGTGAGCAGATCTTCAATTGCTGAGTAGCGAAAAAGAACAATAAATTAAGTCAACACAACAGAATCATGGCAAAAGCGAAAACGGTTTACTCTTGCAGCGAATGCGGTGCTCAATTTCCTAAATGGACTGGCCAATGCCAAGACTGTGGCGATTGGAATACCCTGCAAGAAGAAGTGGCGCCAAGCCGTCCAGTTGCTTCAGCTGCCAACCCAAAAGCGGCACGGTTCGAGGGCTTTGCTCCGAAAGCAGATGTGCAAAAACTCCAACAGGTTAGTGTCAAAGGCACACCTCGATTTGGCACAGGTCTGAACGAGCTTGATCGAGTGCTAGGCGGCGGCTTAGTTCCGGGATCGGTGATCTTACTCGGTGGCGACCCTGGGATTGGTAAGTCGACTCTTATCTTACAAAGTCTCGCTTTATTGAGTGAGCAGAAAAGCACTTTGTATGTCACTGGCGAAGAGTCGGCTGAGCAAGTAGCCCTTCGTGCTCAGCGTTTAGGCGTGCAAGATGCTGATCTAGCCTTGCTGGCCGATAATCAACTCGAAAGCATTTTAGATATTGCTTTAGAGCACAAGCCTGAAGTGTTGGTGATGGATTCGATTCAAACGCTCTATACCGACACGCTGCAATCGGCTCCCGGCAGTGTTGCGCAAGTACGTGAAACCGCCAGTCGACTAGTGCGCTTTGGCAAGCAGACCAAAACCATTGTGATCTTAGTTGGACACGTAACCAAAGAAGGTGCATTGGCTGGTCCGCGAGTACTTGAGCACATGGTGGATACGGTGCTTTATTTTGAGGGAGAACAAAACAGTACGTTTCGACTGATTCGTGCGATCAAAAATCGTTTTGGCGCGGTAAATGAAATAGGCGTTTTCGCCATGACCGACACTGGCTTAAAAGAAGTTGCCAATCCGTCGGCCATGTTTATAAAACGAACTCAAGAAGACGCCACAGGAAGCGTTGTATTGGTGTCGCAAGAAGGCACAAGGCCTTTACTGGTAGAGGTTCAATCTTTAGTAGATCAAAGCTCCTTGGCTAATCCTAGGCGTGTAACAGTTGGCTTAGACAACCAACGCCTAGCAATGTTGCTAGCGGTGGTAAATCGGCACGCAGGTTTTTCGCTTTATGATCAAGATGTGTTCGTTAACGTTATTGGCGGTGTTAAGGTACATGAACCCGCAGCAGACTTAGCGATTGTATTGTCGGTATTATCCAGTTTTAAAAATCGTAAGCTTGATAGCGGTTTGGCGGTCTTTGGTGAAGTGGGCCTTACCGGCGAAATTCGGCCTGTGCAGCGTGGTTTGGATAGAATACGAGAAGTAGAAAAACTCGGTTTTACTCGTTTAATTATGCCCAAAGGCAATCAATCGGGGATTAAGTCGAGCAAGCTGGAAATTATCGCCGTGACCACACTAGATCAAGCTGTTCGCGCGGCATTTGAGTAACTTACTTTTATGAAGAAATATGCAGTTTTGTTACTGGGTTTAGTGCATGGCATGATTTTCGCTGTACTCGGCATATTAATGATGCTATCAGCTCATGAAGACCTACTTTTTGATCAACTCGTTGACAGTTTCACGAGTCGAGAAATGTCCGACGAGCAGCGAGCGTTGGCTATTGTAGATAGTGCTCATCACATCATGATTAATAATTTTAACTATGTGGGGAAAAATCGCACGCGGAGCTTGATGCAGTCGTTAATTTCTTCGGCTGATACAAATATGGTTTCACCGAAAGGGCATTGTGGGAGTTTCGCGATGGTATTGGGCAGGCTTCTAAAGCGAGCCGATTTTCCTGTGCGAATTGCGCAGATGGATTGTTCCAATGGTAATCGAAGCTGTCATATTTTTGTAGAAGCTGAGATTGATGGCCATTATGTTCCTTTAGATGCAATGTACAATCTACACTTTCGAACAAGTAATGGAGCGCTGGCAACATCAAAACAAGTTGGCGAGAATTGGCAGTTTTACTCTAAACAGTTGCCGAGCAACTACCCTCTTTATTTTGACTATGGCTCAGTTCGTTATACAAATTGGCAAAAAGTACCGTTTTTAATGCCATTGATTAAGTCAGCGGCTGAAATTTTTGTAGGTGACCATGTAAATCAAATTTCTCTGCGTTCGTACGCTCTAAATGTTTATAAATTCACCGCATTTTTAGTCTTTACGGCATATGTTTTGACGCTATTTGCTTGGGCTTGTGTGTTAAGGCGCAGAGCTAAAACTCAAGAATAGGCGGCTTTATGCAGATTATCTTTTGTATTTATATAGCCTTCAGTTTGATTGCAACAAGGTTAGATGATTCTACCCATTGGAGGCAGTATGCAAGTTAAATTATTACTTTCAGTTGTATCGATTCTGATCGGTTCGCTCGACTCTTTTGGTCAAGAAAGCAATGACTCAGTTAAAACTGTAGCGGCTATCGCCCTGTTCAACGAACGAGCAATGATCTCGGTTGATGGCAATAAAGCTAAGATTGTCAGAGCGGGCTCCACACATCGTGGTGTTAAGCTTATTAGCTCAGATACCAGCAAAGCTGTTGTTGAAGTCGGCGGCGAACGACGAACCTTAATATTGAATGGTACGGCGACGATAAGCGGAGCATTGGCTAAGCCTAAAAGCAATAGCACAGCCTCGTCTACCGTACTTTATGAGAACGAGCGGGGTTTTTTTGAGTCACCTGGTCAAATTAATGGGCGATCAGTTCGTTTTTTAATAGATACTGGGGCGAATTTGGTCGTGTTTAATAGCCGAGATGCTGATCG
>CAKZRZ010000255.1 GCA_937918955.1 uncultured Arenicella sp. | reverse complement strand
TGGCTAACGCCAGTCGTGTGATGGACTCTCTTAAGGTTCAGTTTCCAGGTTTAGCCGAGAATTACAAAACGCGATCAGTCGCTGCTTATCAATGGGCAGTGAAGAACCCCGATGTGTATTTCAAAAACCCTCCGTCAGTCGCGACTGGCGAATATGGTGATAAGCGATTAAGCGATGAATTTGCTTGGGCCGCAGCCGAACTCTTTTTACTCACCAGTGACAAAACGTATTTTGATGATTTTCAGGCGCAGAAGGCTAAAGCCAGCGACAACCTTGCGTGGCAAAGTGTGGCCGCTTTGGCCTTTCTTAGTCTGAGTAAAGATGCGCAAGGACTTGTCTCTGAAGAACAATACTCGGCGATAAAAGAATCTATAATAGAGGCTGCAAATCAGCATTTAGAAATCTATCAGAAATCGGCTTACTCGGTAGCGATTTCAAAGCCTGATTTTGTTTGGGGCAGTAATGGTGATGTGTTAAACAATGGCCTAATGCTCGTTGAAGCGTTTCGCCTAAATGGTGATAGACGGTATTTAGAAGCAGCGATGAGTACAGTTGACTATGTGCTCGGTAAAAACCCAACAGGGTATTCTTATGTAACCGGTCATGGTGATGTTACGCCTATGTATATCCATCATCGACCATCTTCGTCGGATAAAATCGTCGACCCGGTCCCGGGTTTTTTAGCTGGCGGCCCACATACCGGCCGTCAAGACCGCTGCGACTATAAGGGCACACATCCGGCGACGACTTATGCCGATGTCGAGTGCAGTTATGCAACCAATGAAATTGCAATCAATTGGAATGCGCCATTGGTGTACATGCTAGCCACGGCCGTAAATTTGAATAATTAACTAATTCAGACTTAACGATGTTCCAAAAGCATATGGATGTGCGGAATGCCGTCTTCTAGATACATTTCAGAAATGGTTTTAAAACCTAAATCGTTATAAAACTTTTCAAGATGCTGTTGCGCTCCAATCTTAATTGGCTTTCCAGGAAACAAGTTTTCCATCTCTTCTAAAGCCTTATGCATCAGAATGACACCAAGGCGCTGGCCGCGCGCCTTGGGTGATACGACTATACGACCGATAGAGGCTTGATCATAGCTAACGCCGGGCTGAATAAGGCGCGCATAAGCGATCAACTCATTGTTTTGATTATTGCCGCTAAGGTGTGTCGACACTAAATCAGTATCGTCAATGTCTGGGTAGGCACATTCTTGTTCTACCACGAATATTTCTTGCCTGAGTTTTAGTATCTCAAAAAGCTGTTGAGTGCTAAGTTTTGCAAACGTATTAGTTTTCCAATGTAATTTCATTCTTTCTGAGTTGATGTTGTTTGGTCAGCTTTAAACTGGATAGGCTTTGATAAAGTTTTCAAAAATACTCAAATCAAAGGTATTAAAGAGTTGTATTACTTTGCTGGGCTAGCGATCTCAATAGTGTTTGTTAAAACCTCAGGGCCACCTGGTTTGCCATGACTGGGAACCACAATTTTCGCTTTAGGAAATGCTGTAGCTACATTGTTAGCCGCTTGCGACCAGTATTCAAGGTCTGCATCACCGTTAAAGCCGAGTGAACGACTATTTCCCGGGCGAATCAGGCAGCCGCCAAAGACTACCCTACTTAGCTCGTCGTAGACGACAATATTATCTTGGGTATGGCCACCGCCAGGGTACATTACGCGCAAGCCGTGCCAGTCTATTTGCTTAGCAATCGTGTCTAAATTTAAATTGTTTTTGGCCGGAAGTAACCCACGCTTTGGCGCGAATTCATTACTCATACTCGATGCATAGGTTTCGATCCCTTTTGCATGTAACGCTCCCATCCCGCCCATTTTGTCTGAGTGAGCATGAGTATGAACCGAAGCCTTTATCGGTTTACCTAATTCTTCGCTCGCCCAGTTAATTATTTGCGCAGTTTGATCGTCATTCCAGGCCGTATCGACCAGTAACGAGTGATCTTCACGTTCAAAAATAAGTCCATTGGTCAATATCAGTCCCCAAGGTTCCACGTTCTTGTAGCTGGTGTGCATCCAAAGGTCAGCGGATAAGTTGGTAAATTCCACCTTGTCTTCACTCGGTTCGGCTTTTGAGGTGTCTTCAACAAGAGCTTTACTCTCTATTGACCTTGACTCGGTTAAAGCCGGAGTTGGCGCGAGTAAGATGCAGATTATCGCTACTTTAGTAAAGTTTTTCATACTGCACAAATAAACTCCTAGGCCTTATAACCAAATGGGTCGTCAATTGAGTGCGAAGGCTCGGTGAACCATCTTGGCCCCTGTTCGGTCATGTAGAAGTGGTCCTCTAAGCGAATACCGAACTCACCAGGTATACAGATCATCGGCTCATTACTAAAGCACATGCCGACTTCAAGTGGCGTGGTATCGCTAGAAACTAAATAAGGCCATTCATGAATGTCCAAACCAATCCCATGCCCGGTGCGATGAGGTAAACCTGGTGTGGCGTAGCCTGGGCCGTAACCTTGTTCTACTAAATAGCCACGGGCAGCGTCATCAACGCTACCACAAGCATTGCCCAATTTAGCGGCTTTAAAACCTGCGGCTTGGCTGGCTTTTTCTTGATCCCACACCTGTCGGTCACGATCGGTTGGTTCTCCAAAAACGTAAGTGCGTGTGATGTCCGAGTTGTAGCCGTGAAACTGGCAACCGGTATCAATTAGAACCATATCGCCTGCATCCAAGTTTTTGGGGTTGCTCACGCCGTGTGGGTAAGCCGTGTCTTCGCCGAATAGCACAATACAAAAGTACGAGCCCTTTGGCGCACCTACAGCAATATGCGCTTGATGAATAAATGCGCTTACTTCTTCAGTGGAAATTCCGTCACGCAAAATTTTTGCGGCGCTCTTATGCACTTCCAATGTCATATCTTTAGCCCGCTGTAAGAGGGCTAATTCCGAGCCTGACTTACACATACGGCAACCCGCTGTAACTGCTTTGGCGCTCACAAATGAGTGCGCAGCTTGAGTGCCGACTTGTGCTTGTGCCAAGCCATCGCTGATAAAGAACGAGCAAGACTCATCCAGGCCAACTCGACCTGCACTAACGCCCATGCTGCTCAAAATATCGTTAAACAATTGATAAGGGCTTTCGTGCTCTTGCCAGCCGTTGACCTTGCCATCAAGCAATTTGTAGCCATTTATCGTAGAGATCTCAAAATAGGGAGCTATGTATTGCAGTTCACCCTTAGCCGAGAGTATCGCGCCAACCATACGCTCGCTGGCACCCCAGCGCGTACCAGTAAAATAGTACAAGTTAGTTCCCGCATTTAGATAAATGGCATCTAGATCATTCGCGTTCATTAGCGAACAAGCTTTTTTAATACGGGCCTCGAATTCGCTTTTGCTAATTGCTTGCACTCCGGCGCTCATGTCGCTCAAGCGGGCTAATTCGGTTTGTGCGTCGCTGCCGCCTACACCAATAGTCATAGTCTTTCTCAGGTTAATGTTTGTTTCAGAGGGCTAAGCGGACTCATTACACTTTGCGGCGAGAATTTTACTCGCTCTTATGACAAATAAGCGTTATAAAGCCTGCTCCCAATAATGTTCGCTAAGGAAACCCTTTCGTGGCTATAAAACCAACGATTTATAAGTTGAGGATTGCACTCTCTGATCTGGAACGCAACTACTACGACACCTTGAATTTAACCGTGGCTTTGCACCCCTCAGAAACGCCTGAGCGTATGATGGCACGAGTAATGGCTTATTGTATTAATGCTCAAGAGGGCTTGAGCTTTGGTAAAGGTTTGAGCGACAGTGAAGAACCTGATCTTTGGCTTCGTAGCATGGATGAGCAAACCTTATTGTCTATTGATGTCGGCGAACCGTCGTTTGATCGAGTTAAAAAGGTTTCGCGACAAGCTAAACACGCCAAGATTTACAGTTTTAACTCGAAATCAGATGTTTGGTGGGATCAAGGTAAATCTAAATTCGGCACGCTAGACGCTGATATTTATCGTATAGACCACGAAAGCATTGAGCGACTAAGTCAATTGATAAGTCGAACCATGGACCTATCGGTGACTATAACGGGGCAATCCGCCTACGTTGCGGGCAACAATGGGGAAGTTGAAGTTCATTGGGACCTTTTACAAGCCCAGAAAGTTTAATCTAAAAAAATGTAATCTTTTTGAATCCAAACGACATTAATCTGCATCTAAGCTAGCAAGAATGAGTTAAACGTTTTATTTATTGCGTTTGCCTCTATATATTTAATGCAAGTGTCTAGAAAGTGACGGATAGACATTTTCATTAGTCACTTTATTTTGCTCACATAGATTAGGAATGAACCATGGAACTCGCAAAATTTAAGCCGTTTTTGGTAGGCTTGGGGATTTTTGTTGGCGCAATCGCCGTTGTAGTTGGACTTAAGGCGCTAAAGCCGAAAACCGAGAAAGAAGAGACCACCAAGCCGCCTTTAGTAGTGAAAACTGTTGAAGCGGCTCATAAAGAACAAATTGTGTTCGCAAATTTTCAAGGTGAAGTGCGAGCCAAAACCGATATTGAGTTGGTTACCCAAGTAACTGGCAAGGTGATGTCGGTCTCTGAGAAGTTCATCGAAGGCGGCGAATTCAAGGCCGGTGAGACCTTATTGCAAATTGATGATTCAGATTATCAGGTTGCTTTGAAGTCGGCCCAGGCTTCGGTAGCATCGGCTCAGGTCGACCTCGATATTGAGCTAGCAACTGCTGCAACTAATGCTCGAGAATGGCAAGATCTGCAGGGTAAACCTATTTCTGAAGCGAACCCTTTACGATTAAATAAACCACAAATCGACCGTGCTAATGCGCGTTTAGATGCTGCCAAGGCTGAACTCGCAGCGGCAAGGTTGAATTATAACCGTACCAAAATTAGTGCCCCGTTTGATGGTCGAATTATGGCTAAGTCTGCAGAGCTGGGTCAGTTTTTATCACGTGGTTCAAGTATCGGCCGTGTTTTCGCAACTGAAACTATGGAAGTGCGTATACCGATGACTGATGTACAAATCAGTGAGTTAGGTCTTCGCCTAGGTTACTCTGCAGGAGCAGAAGGCAGTGAAGGCTTGCCTGCGACGGTGAGTACTGTGTTTGGAACTGAACAACGTTTATGGAATGGTTTTGTGCGTAGTGTTGACGCCAGCGTTGATAGCACAACTCGTTTGCTGTTTGCTACGGTGGTCGTTGATAAACCCTTTGAGCAAAACGCGAGTGGGTCAATTCCATTGATTCCAGGTTTGTTTGTTGATGTTCAATTGGCCTCGCCAGCTAAGCTAGTGGGTATCGAAGTGCCGCGCACAGCCTTACGCAATGGCAATCAAGTGTATGTGTATGACGAGGAGAAACTAAGGCTGAAAACGGTTAAACCGGTATTCACGTCGGCCGATAAAGTTATTGTCTCAGGCGCAGAAGGTTCTGAGCTAGCGCTTGGTGAAATGGTGATTACATCTCCAGTACCCGGTGCGCACGACGGCATGGCGATTAAGTTACCTGAAGCGCTAAACAATGCGTCAGAGCAGATCGCTGAAGATGCTAGCGAAAACTCTTCTGAGGCCATTGAGATCGAACTAAGTGACGCAGATAATAATTCTTCTGACGAAACTGTGCTTGATACGGATGTCACAAGTGATGTCAGTGAAAATGGCGCCGATGAAGAGGGGACAGTAGATGAAGTAGACGAAGATGCTGCGGAGGGCGCCACCGCTGAAGGTGCCACCATTGTAAACAGTGCTGCCGCCGAGCAAGGCTAAACCGACCAACTAGAGGAGCTTCATAATGAAAGGCATAATCAGATGGTGGGCCGACAATGCTGTCGCAGCAAACCTACTCATGATCGGCATTTTGATTGCCGGCATCATCGGTTACAACAAGTTAGAACGCGAGATAATGCCAACCATTCCATTTCCAGGAATGCAGGTAATCGTGAGCTGGCCAGGCGCTAGCCCTAAAGA
>CAKZRZ010000254.1 GCA_937918955.1 uncultured Arenicella sp. | reverse complement strand
GCATCTGCGCCTTGGTGAAAATCATAATTCGCCAGCATATTCTTAGGCCTCAAAATCTTGCCATTTACGGCCATCTTTAATCAACAAGCCCAATGCATCATCGGGGCCGTTAGAACCGGCTTTGTACTTTTGTGGTAGTTGACGAGTAGCTTCCCAGCCATCGATCATGCCATCAACCCATTCCCATGCACCACGTAACTCATCCGAACGCATAAACAGAGTTTGATCACCACGAGTTACGTCAAGAATCAAACGTTCATAAGCACTTGGGCTGCGATGATCTTCAAACGCCTCTTCAAACGATAAGTTAAGGCCTACGTTTTGTAAGTCCATACTTTCGTTCAAACCCGGAACCTTGTTCATCATCTTCATTTCAATGCCTTCATTCGGCTGCAAACGAATCACGAGCTGGTTGTTGTTTAATGCATTCGGGTCAACATCAATAAACTTAAAGATCACCGGCTTAAATTGAATCACGATCTCAGAATAACGATCAGCCATCCGCTTACCAGTTCTTAGATAGAACGGCACACCTTGCCAACGGTTGTTCTCGATCTCAGCTTTTATAGCAACAAAGGTTTCGGTTTTTGATTTGGCTTTGGCGTCTTTTTCTTCGACATAACCTGGAACCAATTTGTTATCCACTGAACCACGAGCATACTGACCACGTACCGTGTGAGTATGAACACTTGACGCATCAATCGGTTTTAAACAACGAATTATTTTTAGCTTTTCATCGCGAATATCATCCGCTTCATTGCGCGCAGGAAACTCCATGGCAACCAAACACACAAGTTGCAATAGGTGGTTCTGCACCATGTCTCTCAGTGCACCTGACTCGTCGTAATAGTTCCAACGACCACCAGCACCAACACTTTCAGCAACGGTTACTTGTACATGGTCAATGTAGTTACGGTTCCATAAAGGCTCGAAAAAGATATTAGCAAAACGCAAGGCTAACAAATTTTGTACCGTCTCTTTACCAAGGTAATGATCGATGCGGTAAATTTGATGCTCTTCGAAAGTTTCAAAAAGCGTATCATTAATTACGTTAAACGAGGCAAGCGACTCGCCAAGAGGCTTCTCGACAACTAAGCGTGTGCTGTCAGTTACAACACCCGCTTCGCCCATGGCTTTACAAATGGGCGCGAAAATAGATGGCGGAGTCGATAAGTAAAAGACAATTTCTTCTGGCCCCATCTCTTTTTGCAAACGCTTAAGATCTTTTGCTGAGGTTGCGTCACCATTAAAATGCATAATTCGCTTGCTGAACGATGCCCACGACTCATCGTCAACCGACTTTACGTAGTCACTGGCCTCAGTCCACTTACGCATATTGCTAAGAAAATCTTCGTAGTTAAATTTGCCACGACCAAAGCCAACCACCTTGGTGCAATCGGCCAATAAATTTTCTTTATGTAAGCTGTACAACGCCGGATATAATTTCCTAAAAGCCAGATCGCCTTCACCACCGACAATAACGATATTACATATATTAAGCATTAATAGTCCCCTCGCTTGGCGAGTTCATAATTGAAGCGGCTTTCAAAAATTGTAAGCCAAATCTCAATTATGTAATTTATTTACATATTTTAAGTAAAATGTTAGATTATTTCAAACTGATTGTATGCAGAAAGGTGTTTTCAAACGCTTAACTTTATACAATTTACTCTAGTTTAAACCATTAGAGAGCTCACTGAATGTCGCAACACTCAAAGGCTCATTTGCAGAGTCGATCTCCGCAAAAAGTATCAAATGTTTGAGCGCTAATAGCCACCGCAATTGACCTGAAAAAGCTGCGAGCACAGCAGCGTAAAAAACACCTCTATGACTGACCTACCTATTCTAATTGCTGACATCGGCGGCACTAACGCGCGCTTTGCACTAAGCACTGAAGCACCTCAGTTTTTTACTCAAGCGCAAACGCTCGAAGCGGCCGAATTTGAGCATGTAAGTGATGCTATCGACACCTACCTACATTCGCACGGCATTAAGCAACTCGGATCAATCGCCTTGGCAGTGGCAGGGCCAATACGAGATGAAAAAGTAGTGTTTCCAAACAGCCATTGGTCAATTGATTGCGCTGATTTACGCAAACGCTACAAGGTAGAACATGCCAACCTATTAAACGATTGGGAAGCTATCTCATATAGCCTAAGCAGCTTAGGCCAAGAAGACTTAATCAACATTGGCGGAAATTGGGACCCTCTAAGCAATGCTGACTATTCAGTTGGTGCTATAGGGCCTGGCAGCGGACTTGGTATGTCAGGGCTGCTTCGCCGCGATAACAAACTGATACCATTAGTCACTGAAGGTGGTCATGCTGGGTTCTCACCTGAGAATCAATTGCAAGGTGAAATACTAAGCTATCTGCATCAAAAGTTTGACGATCGCATTTCTCGCGAACGCCTGTTGTCGGGCCCTGGCTTAGTGAATATCCACGAAGCGCTATGCTCAATTCATGGGCAAGACAATCCAGGATTAATCGCGGCTGACATCGCTGTTGCGGGTATAAATAAAACCGATGCCATCTGCGAAGAAACCTTCGATCTATTCTTCGAAATGCTTGGTCAAGTAGCAGGTGATATCGCCTTGGCTCTCGGTGCTTATGATGGCATTTTCATTGGCGGCGGTATTTGCCAACGCTA
>CAKZRZ010000253.1 GCA_937918955.1 uncultured Arenicella sp. | reverse complement strand
GATCGATATGAAGAGGCGAAAGTGCTGATCGAAAAAGCCTTGACGATTGAACCCGATCAAGCTCATATTCTAGATAGCATGGGCTGGGTAGCCTACAAATTGAATGACTTCTCGACCGCTATTGAGTATTTACAAAAAGCCTATGATGCAAGCCCCGAGGCCGAAATCGCCGCACATCTCGCTGAGGTTTTATGGGAATCTGGTGAGACTGAAAAAGCCATCGGCTTGTTAAAAGAGTCGTTTTCAAAAGACGACAAAAACCCAGTTTTGAATAAAGTGATTGAACGCTACGAGCTTGATATATCGTCGCTCGATATTTTGCCTGTTTCTCAGGCCGAGTCTAGTTAGAGTCTCGCAAGCGCTGATGTTTTCTTTGCGGGTTTTAAATAAGCGATTACGCACACTTTCTATATTGGTGAGCCTGGCTTTTATCAGCGCGTGCCAACATCAAGTCAAACCAAACGAACCTAAACCAGGGGTTTGGCTTAGTGATGCCGCATACTTTACTGAACGCTCCGAGCGCCGTAGCCAAGCCGAAAGTTGGAGATACGCCGCGAAAATCGGTTTAACTACTCCCATGTTAAGAGAGCAAGCGAACTTGGTATGGCAATACAATCAAGCGGCGCAAGCTAATCCGAAAAACGAAGTACGGCTGTTCGGGCCGCTAGGCGTTGGTGCGGTGCGCATGCAGTTTGATGAGAGTGGCGCTGTTCTTTTCGACCAAAAAGGTCGAGCACATTACGGCGATAGCGCTGAGCACTTGCTTAATCGTATTGTCGGTTGGCCCATCCCCGTTGATGCTTTGAGTGCCTGGTTGTTCTCAATGCCGTCGAGCGCAGCGCCGTTTCGTTATCAGCTGGGTGAAGATCAACATTTGGCAATTCTCGAGCAGCTTGGTTGGCGCATCGAGTATTCAGCCTATCGTGATTATTCAGGCGAGCTTATGCCGCGTAAAATCGTCGCCAGCCGAGACCTACCGACAATTGGTGACCAAAAGGGCGGCACTATCATTGTTAAGCTAGTCACTAAAAGCTTAAAGCAGCCGCACACACTGTAGTCGAGCAAATGTCAGCAACATTAAATACTCAAGCGCGGCCTGCTATGGTGCGGGCAGCATCGGCATGGCCCGCGCCGGCTAAAATAAACTTGTTTTTGCATATTGTTGGTAAGCGCGCTGATGGTTACCACAATCTGCAAACCGTATTTCAGTTCTTAGACTATGGCGACGACTTGTTTTTTAGCGTCAATAATTCTGGCACCGTCACTCGTCGTTACGATTTAGGCTTTAGTGAAGAAGCCGACTTGTGCCTGCGCGCGGCTCACTTACTTAAACAGTATGCGGCGCCCGATTCTGGAGTCGAAATCGACATGATTAAGCGCTTGCCTATGGGCGGCGGCTTAGGCGGTGGCAGCTCTGATGCGGCAACAGTGCTAATTGCCTTGAATCAGCTTTGGAATCTAGGTTTGAGCCGTCAGCAACTGGCTGAATTAGGCTTAAGCCTCGGGGCCGATGTGCCGGTGTTCGTAATGGGGCAATCGGCTTGGGCTGAAGGCGTTGGCGAGCAACTCACTCCGATAGATTTAGACGAACCGTGGTTTGTGGTTTTAAACCCACAAATTAATGTCTCCACAGCACAAATTTTTACAAATAAACATTTGACAGCGGCCCCTGAGATGAAGAAAATACGCGCTCTCGAGAAAGGCATCGATTCAAATTTTGGTGAAAATCAACTTGAAGCGATTGTTAGGACTGAATACCCGCAAGTTAATAGCCTTATTGAGTGGCTTAGTCAGTACGGTAAGCCCCGTATGAGCGGGTCTGGTGGTTCGGTATTTATGCCGCTGCAAGACCAACAACAGGGCTTAGAAATACTGGCAAAGCGACCATCATATTCAGTTGGTTTTGTTGCCAAAGGGCTAAATAAACACCCTATATTGATGATAGAGTAGCAATAATACTTGCACTATATTTCAATAGCGTTAAAATCCGAATCCGTTATCGAATTCAGCTTTATGCGCGGCAAGGAAAGCCATAGAATTGCGATATATGAGAATGGGGCGTGGCGAAGTGGCCTAACGCACCGGATTTTGATTCCGGCATTCGAAGGTTCGAATCCTTCCGCCCCAGCCATTCATTTAGCGCCGTTTTAGCGTCACAGTTCATGTCACGCGGCCTTCCATAACCACTTTATTTGATCCCTGAAACGGCAATAGTCTTTCGGGTTTTATACGTTTTTGGTCAGCAGTTTTGCTTTATTTATTTTAGAAGCAAGGCGTTCTGTGGTTGAGATGTATATGCAGTGAATTGTTGATCTGGTTTTTGATTTACCTTGAAATTTAAATGTCGGCTTAAGTCGACTTAATTCGACTACGCGAGGCAATAGTGGCAATTGAGAATCTGCTTGTTTTTTCAGGCAACGCAAACCCCGATCTATCAGCGAAGATAGTTGACTATTTAAAGCTGCCGATGGGCAAAGCGCGGGTTGAGCAATTTAGCGATGGTGAAATCACCGTTGAAATTCAAGAAAACGTGCGTGGCCGCGATGTGTTTATCATCCAGCCGACATGCGCACCAAGCCACAAAAACTTGATTGAATTATTGTTGATGATTGATGCGTGTAAGCGCTCATCAGCACATCGCATTACCGCGGTAATGCCGTATTACGGTTACGCGCGTCAAGATCGACGCCCGCGTAACTCTCGAGTGCCAATTAGCGCCAAGTTGATTGCCTCAATGGTTAGCACCGCAGGTGCTGATCGAGTGTTGACGATGGATCTGCATGCAGACCAAATTCAAGGCTTTTTTGATATACCAACTGACAACATTTATGGCTCGCCAGTGTTGTTGGATGATCTAGATAAGCTAGATAAAGAAAATTTGATCGTTGTATCGCCGGATATCGGCGGTGTGGTTCGCGCAAGAGCCTTGGCAAAACGTTTAGGCGTTGATTTAGCTATTATCGATAAGCGTCGCCCGAAAGCGAATGTGGCTAAGGTGATGAACATCATCGGTGACGTTAAAGGCCGCAGTTGCGTACTAATCGACGACATGGTAGATACCGCAAACACCTTGTGTAAAGCGGCAGATGCCCTGAAAGAACAAGGCGCGGTTGCAGTGCGCGCTTACGCTATTCACCCAGTATTATCGGGTGAAGCGGTAAACAGAATAAACGCGTCAACAATGGACGAAGTGGTTGTAACCAACACAATTCCATTGTCAGACGCCGCAGCAGCAAGCAGCAAGATTCGACAATTGTCGGTTGCTCACTTGTTGGGAGAATCGATCCGACGTATCACAGTAAGTGATTCGATCAGTTCGTTATTTGTAGAAGAAGATAACGTTTAAGGCGTATCAACTGATACATTTTTGAACACATGTTGGTTTAGGCCAGTTTGTGATGGAAACGACAGTCGCAACTCTAAAATAGAGCGGCGTTCTGTTAAAACAATTCATTTAAGAGATATTTAAAATGAGTGCTAATTTTATAGTAGAAGCTGAAGTAAGAACTGGTTCTGGAACAGCAGCCAGCCGTCGTGCGCGACGCAATGGTCAAGTCCCGGTAGTAGTCTATGGCGGTGGAGAAGATGAGCAATATCTATTGATGGATCACAACAAGATGATCCTACAAGTAGAAGTTGAAGCTTTCCATTCGGCCTTACTCCAAATCAAAGTTGGTGACGACTTGCAACGCGCGGTTTTGCGTGAAGTGCAAATGCACCCGTATAAGCAACAAATCATGCACATGGACTTCCAGCGTGTAAGTCGTAAAGACACGATCACTATGACCGTTCCTTTGCACTTCAAAGGCGAAGAAGAATGCCCAGGCGTTAAAGTTGAAAGCGGCGTAATGACTCACAACATGACGTCTGTAGACGTAACATGTTTAGGTGTGAACCTTCCTGAGTACGTTGAAGTTGACGTATCAGCATTGTCTACGGGTGATTCAGTACAACTTGGCCAAGTCACTATGCCGAAAGACGTTGAGCTTTCATCAAGTTACTCTGAAGACGACATGGAACAGCCTGTTGCTTCTGTACTTGCATTGAAAGGCCCAAGCGCGGCTGCTCTTGAAGAAGAAGCTGCAGCTGCTGAGAAAGCGGCTTCTGAAGGCGACGCTCCTGCAGAGTAATCCTTACCGGGTAACTGTATGAGCCAATCGCCAGTTAAACTGATTGTCGGTCTCGGCAATCCGGGCGAGAAGTATGCGAAAACCCGGCACAATGCCGGGTTTTTGTTTTTAGAGCATCTCTGCCAGCATTTTGGTGTTAGCTTAAAAGCTGACAAGCACTGCTTTGGGCGCAGCACCAAGTTAGTGATCGCCGATCAAGAAGTTCGCCTGCTCGCTCCAGACACCTTTATGAATTTGAGTGGCAAAGCCGTTAATGCCGCCATCAAATACTATAAGATAGACATGTCTGAAGTATTAGTAGCGCATGATGAACTCGACTTAGACACCGGTATCGCTCGGCTAAAACTCAGTGGCGGTCATGGCGGCAACAACGGCCTGCGCGATATTATTCAAAAGTGTGCGACTAAAGATTTTGCGCGCTTAAGAATTGGCATCGGTCACCCAGGTGTTGGGCGCGATGTTTCAGGCTATGTATTAAAACAAGCCAACAAGGCTGATCAAATTGAAATCGATAATGCCATCGCCGAGTCATTGCGCGTTGTCGACTTAATTGTGCGCGGCGACTATCCGCGTGCGATGAACGAATTACACACAAATCTAGCTAAGTAAGCGCTAGTGACAAAGGTATAGAAATGGGATTTAAATGTGGCATCGTAGGCCTACCAAACGTAGGTAAATCAACTCTTTTCAACGCGTTGACGAACTCTGGCATTCAAGCTGAGAACTATCCATTTTGTACTATCGAGCCAAACGTCGGCATGGTCGAAGTGCCAGACCCTCGCTTAGCACGTTTAACTGAATTGGCTGAACCAGCAAAAACAATTCCAGCAACCATGGAGTTTGTTGATATTGCGGGCCTAGTTGAAGGCGCGTCAAAAGGTGAAGGCTTGGGCAACCAATTCTTAGCTAATATTCGCGAAACCGACGCCATTGCGCATGTTGTGCGTTGCTTCAACGACGAGAACGTAATTCACGTTGCCGGCAAAGTTGATCCAAAATCAGATATCGATGTTATTCATACCGAATTAGGTTTGGCCGATTTAGAAACGGTTGAGAAAGCCATTGACCGAGCGGCTAAACGCTCAAAGTCTGGCGACAAAGACCAGATTAAACTCAAAGAACTACTCGAAAAAATTCACGCTCATCTAGACACAGGTGAACCTGTTCGCTCGATGGGCCTAGACAAAGATGATAACGACAAAATTAAGCATCTTTGTTTAATGACCGCCAAGCCGACTATGTACATCGCTAACGTTGACGAAGAGGGCTTTGAGAACAACCCGCATTTAGACACGGTTAACGCCATTGCTGAATCAGAAGGCGCCGGTGTTGTGGTTATCTGTGCATCAATCGAATCCGAAATTGCCGAGCTTGATGATGAAGAGAAAGCTGAGTTCTTAGAAGAAATTGGCCAAGATGAGCCAGGCCTAAACCGAGTGATTCGCGCGGGCTACGAGCTACTTGGTTTACAAACCTATTTTACTGCGGGTAAAACCGAAGTGCGCGCTTGGACAATTCGAAAAGGTTATACCGCGCCTCAAGCAGCGGGTGTGATTCACACTGATTTTGAGCGCGGTTTCATTCGGTCTGAAACAACCGCGTTTGAAGACTATGACAAATACAACGGCGAGCAAGGTGCCAAAGAAGCAGGGCGCTTTCGTTTAGAAGGTAAGGACTACATTATGCAAGATGGTGATGTCGTGCATTTTAGGTTTAACGTTTAAGCTTAGTTCAGCGATATTTTAATTTTGAGCTTAAGCCACATTTTAAAATATGTTTTAGCGCATCCGTTGAATCGAGGTAATAAGCTTGCGGCCTTATCACGTTTCTTTTTGTGGCAGTTGCGCTCAAGGCTTCAAAAAGGTGACGTAGTACACCATTGGATAAATAAATCGCGAATTTACGCTCAATCAGGCGAGTCAGGCGTTACCGGTAACATTTATTGTGGTTTGCATGAGTTCGCAGACATGGCCTTTTTACTGCACGCGCTTAGGCCTGACGATTGTTTTATTGATGTTGGCGCTAACGTGGGCTCTTATACAGTGTTGGCCTCGAGTGCGATAGGCGCACGCACTATCTGCTTCGAACCTGTCCCGTCTACCTATCAACGGCTAAAAGCAAACATCAGATTGAATGCTATGGAAGGCCGAGTAAGTGCATACAATTGTGGACTAGGTGAAAGTGAAACCACCATTCAATTTTCAACCGACCAGAATTGCATGAATCACGTTATCGCATCAACTGAAGAGGTTTCAGCTAGCGTTGATGTTAAGGTTAAAAGCTTAGATTCGACACTTTCGGAATCACCCTTTTTGATCAAGATCGACGTTGAAGGATACGAATTGCCCGTATTACGAGGCGCTAAAAACACCCTAAGAGATGAATGTCTAAATGCGGTTATTCTGGAGCTAAACAGTAGTGGAGCTCGCTATGGGTTTGAGGATCAAGAAATTGTCGACCTTTTGATGGAGTACGGGTTTCGAGCTTATCAGTACCAACCGTTTGAGCGTAGTCTAAACCTCATAGACGGGAAGAATCAAACAAGTGGAAACACCCTATTTCTGCGTGATTTCGAGTTGGTTAACGATAGAATCAAAAACGCAAATAACGTCAGAATCCACGGCTGTGAATTTTGATTGTAGTTACAATTTAGCCTATTAAGGAGAGCAGTCATGACAGTAAAAAAAATCTCGATGGCGCCACAAGGTCCAGAGTTCTCAGAGGTCGTACAAGGCTATTGGCGCATGGGGGATTGGAATCGTTCAGCGCAAGAGCACCTAAGTTTTTTAAAACAACATGTCGAGATTGGTGTTACTACCGTTGATCATGCACATGTTTATGGCGACAACCCAAGTTGTGAAGAACTCTTTGGTCAAGCCTTAGCATTAGACCCAAGTATTCGTAACCAAATTGAAATCGTTTCAAAATGCGGTATTGAGTTGGTTAGCGACGAGCGCCACGTTAATCACTATGACAGCACTCCTAGCGCGATCACAAAGTCCGTTGAGACCTCACTGAAACGCTTAGGAATAGAAAGCCTCGACGTACTATTAATACATCGCCCGGATTGGTTGATGGACGTAGATTCAATAGCCGAGTGCTTTGGCTCATTGAAGCAATCAGGCAAGGTTCAGCATTTCGGAGTATCAAACTTTACCGCCTCACAATATGCTTTATTACAATCGCGATTAGACGCGCCACTGGTAACTAATCAAGTAGAGATAAACCCATTAAACATGGGCGTAACCACTGACGGCAGCCTAGATATCTTGCATCAAAATCGAGTTCGCCCCATGGCATGGTCTTGTTTAGCGGGCGGCCGTGTTTTTAGCGAAGCAACAGAGCAAATCGTTCGCCTGAAAGCAGCGCTCGAGCAAGTGGCCACAGAGCTTGTTGGTAACAGTGTCACTATTGATCAAGTACTGTATGCATGGAGCATGGCATTACCCAGTAAGCCAGTAGCGATCATCGGCAGTGGAAGCATCGCACGCGTTCAAGCGGCGATTGATTCATTAAAACTCAAACTCAGCCAAGAACAGTGGTACCGAATTTGGGTGGCCGCGAATGGTTACGGCGTGCCATAGCACCAGCTAAATCATGCTTTACACTTTTTCTGAGAGATAAATTTGATCGCGTTCTAATTTACCTGCAGAATACAGATACAAGACATTCGTAAGTTTGTTAATAGGAAACCTATTTTTTAGAGTTACTTAGAACGTTATTAGGTATTTCAAAAGCTTAAGAGCTTTTTAAAAGTAGTGATACGAAGCATGGGGCTCGTTAATATTCTGAAATAGAAAAGAGAATGGATAAATTTCATAGCTATATCAAACACATACCTTTAAAATTACTCGTTTTAAAACAGTTTGCTAATAGGATTCCTATTAAAACCCGCTGTTAGTGTGATGAACAAAGTAGCTTCCATATTTGCATTTATACTTGTCCTTTTTACGAATGTGGCAAGTTCCAATCAAGACGCGTTGTCATCGGATTCGTACGATAGAGATGAGGCAATTGCTGTGTATAGTATTTTTGAATCATCTGATTTTTCTAAATACGTTTCTGATAAACCGGTCAAGATTGAAAGTTGTGTCGAATATAAATACTCCAATTGCAAGCACGTTCTTTTCTATTCCGAGAATGGTTGTCTTAAAGCGTTGTCAGCAAAAGAAGAATGTGAAAACGAATCATGTCAATTTATCGTAAGTTCAAATAATCAATATCTTTTAAATTGTGAATAGGGTAAACACTAACAAGTTCAAAAACGAATGCGCGCACTGTGTGCGCACGGACGCGCTACTCGCGCGCCCGTTTTAAAGGCGTTATACATACTAAATATGTCATTCTTACCTGAGACCATCTATCTCATAGATTCTAACCAAGCTCTGGTTGAAGCATGGGAATCAGAATTTAAAGGGCATCCAAATATTATTGCTTTAGACAATGACTACTTTAGTCAACCTGCTGACTGTATGGTTAGCCCAGCTAATAGTTTCGGTTACATGGATGGCGGCCTTGATAGAGCAATCCTTTATGAACTTGGTGATGATATTCAAACCTTAGTTCAAAATTCTATTAGAGAAAATTATTTCGGTGAACTTCCTGTCGGAAGTTCATTGATAATTGAAACGAACAATTCTGACTGGCCTTTTCTTGCCTGTGCGCCGACAATGAGAGTGCCGTCAAATGTTTCGAACACTTTGAATGCATACTTAGCATTTAAAGCGATTCTTTTTGAGATAGTTTTGAAAAATAAGGCAGCACCCAAATCAATAAGGTCATTGGTCTGCTGCGGATTGGCCACAGGCATAGGCGGCTTAGATGTTAGTTTGTGCGCTAAGCAAATGAAGTATGCGTATGAATTAATGCTAGAAAAACCAAAAACATTAAACCCAAATGAGGTTTATGAAAGTGAATCATTTATGAGGGAAACATCGGATGTATAACAAGTTTCCAAAGTTCACTCCGCCAGCAAGCTGGCTCCGCGGGACGCGTTTGTCAACGCGCCCCTTGGCAAGGCGTTAAGTTTACAACCATGAGAGACCTCACTAATCTTCCAAAGTCAGAGCAAGAACGACTGAGAAAAATTTACCCCAACTTAGCAAACCTGATTTGTGATCTAGAACCTCATAATTACAA
>CAKZRZ010000252.1 GCA_937918955.1 uncultured Arenicella sp. | reverse complement strand
AGCGCTGCCGTATCATGCCGGTTTAAGTGCTGAAGAACGTTCAGAGAATCAGCAACGCTTTCTTCGCGAAGACGCCGTGGTGATGGTTGCCACCGTCGCCTTTGGCATGGGCATTGATAAGCCCGACGTACGTTTTGTTGCGCACTTAGATTTACCTAAAAGCATGGAAGCCTACTATCAAGAAACGGGTCGAGCCGGCCGTGACGGTTTGCCGAGCGTTGCTTGGATGGTATACGGTTTAGCCGATGTAATGCGCATCGTTAAAATGGTGCAAGACTCAAACGCCAATGAGCAGCACAAGCGAATCGAACGCAATAAAATTGAGAGCTTGCTCGGCTGGTGCGAGACCAACACCTGCCGTCGCCGCGCCTTATTACGATATTTCGGCGAACAGCGTGACGAAGCCTGCGGCAACTGCGACGTATGTCTCAACCCGCCAAAAACCTGGGACGCAACCGAAGACGCGCAAAAACTATTGTCGAACATTTATCGAACCGGTCAACGTTTTGGTTCTGGTCACGTGATCGACGTGCTGCGAGGCAAAGAAACCGCCAAGGTAAATCAGTTTGGCCATCAAGCATTGAGCACTTACGGCATTGGTAAAGAGCGTAGTGACAAGCAATGGCGCTCAATCATTCGTCAGCTGCTGGTGCAGAACTATCTATTAGTTAACGATGAAATGTACGGCGCGATCCAGCTCACCGAAAAAGCTCGCGAGATATTAAAAGGGCAAACCAAGATCTTTCTACGTGAAGAGCTAGCCGCTGAAAAAGCAGTACGTGCGCGCCGCCGACCAGCCGAAGTTTCAGAAGCCGACCAAGACCTGTGGGAAGCCTTAAAAGCCAAGCGCAAAGAGCTTGCTGATGCACTAGGCGTTCCGCCGTATCATATTTTTCACGATGCAACGTTGATGGAAATCATGCAAAGCATGCCAAATAATGAGGCTGATTTGTTATCGGTGAGTGGGGTTGGAGCCGTTAAGCTTGAAAAATTTGGTGAGGAGTTTTTGGCGGTTATTTGTCAATTTTCAAATTAAATGAGAATGAACCACAATAAACAAGAATCGTTTGGTAGCATGGGTTGTGGAAATAGTTAATTAGAGAAAAAATAATTTGAGAAAAAACATTTATGAGGAATTCTCTGAAAAGGTTGCTATTGCGATTTGCGATAAAAATCCCGAGTATTCATGGACTATTCTTGGGCATGGCTCGCTGGTTTATAGCGAAAAACAGAGTACCCAACATAACATTAATACTATAGTCGCGCCGATTATCGAAGGGAAAGTTAAACTTAATAAAACTACTTTAGTTCCCATGCCTGTGGGGGCTGTTGAGGTTTTAAGATTGAGACAGACATGGTCTCGAGGAGTGCTCGCCAGTAAAAATGAAAGATCGAAGGGAGTCAGAGATAGAAAAGTCTTTCTATCAACAGCAGAGTTTGAGTGTGTAGAGCTGGGGCTGCTCTGGAATATAGACGGAACTGTTAGCGAAGCTTTAAATCAATTGGCTAGAACTAAATATCTTGTATTTAGTGCAAAGTGTCGTGGTAGATCGATTAGGCTAAATGTCCCTTGTTCTGAGATATTTCGATTTTATTACTCGCCTACTACCAATTTTGCGTTAGCAGCCCTGTCTGGTGATTGCGCGGAAAAATGTTTGTATAACCCGAGAAACCGCGATGCGTCGGCTTTAGAAGCGGCAAGAAAAGGCATTCCATGTATTACATTGCGCAAAAGTATTGAAGATGTTACCGCCCCTTATGTCGCTAGAGTTGCTACATGTAGTTATGCTGAAGCGTCTTTCAATAACATTTTTGCCGACATATTTCATTCACCGCAAAAAAATCCGAATATGGTCTTTTCGTGCGTTCCTCCTTTAGCTCAAGAAACCTCTTGGGATGTAGACGGCGTTGAGGTTGGAGATGACTTTTTTGTATGCCAAATTAAGTCTTGTTATGGTGAGTTCCCATTTAACAGGGTTCTCTTTGATCGTGATAATAATACAGGCGGGCGACGTACTCGGCCTCCTGATGAGGAGATATTACTAGAGCAAGCAGATCCTCAATTTTTAGAAAATGGAGAAACTGGAGGGACAACAACTCTCGCCGACGCTGTTTCGCCAACAATATCGGTGGCTAGTGTCGTGGTCGAGGGAGAGTTTGAAAAGCCTATGTTCCCAGGTTTGCGAGGAGTTCCCGTAGAAAAGGTTCTTAAGGCTGTAATCGAGGACGAGACGACTCGTACTATAACGGTTTTATCGGGTGAGGCCTTAATAGAATATGTTACGACAGCAGCTGCTTCTGGGGAAATTGGTAATCAAAATATTGGCCAAATTAAGATACAGCAAAGCGGCATTATCGACGAAGATACGCCAAATCATGAAAAAATCGTATCAATCTATGAGATTCTTATTGCATTAGATAAGCATTTGAAATCGTCAAAACTTGGGCGTGCACAGCTATTAATTTATCGAAAGCAGCGTCACCCTAAATCAAAAATCGCCAGTGTCGTTCCTTATTATAATTATAATGATGAGCTTCTTTGTTTTACTGATAAGAAAAATATTGATAAATATTTTGAATCAGGCCAAGACTCCTATTTTTTGCGGCCTATGGCGTTTGTGGTTATTAAATATCAGAATATTATATATTATATGATCGAGTTTCTTGCCTCTGATGGTATTTCATACGATGGAAAGTCGACTCTATTTTTCTCTGAGCTATCAGCTAAATTTAACGAGGAGCTTGTTGAGTCTGAGATTAAGAAATTCGATCTATTTGGGAGGAGCTGGAGTAAAGAGACAATTGGAGCTAAGCCTCTACCGTCTTCTAAATTAGCCCACAAATTCAAACATAACTATAGATCTGATGTTGAGAGAAAGGTTGATCTGATTCTCAAGAAACTCGAGAAAAAGTGAGTGGAATTGGCAGCTGCGTACTGTTATCAAAATCTTATTTCCCAAAGCCTAAAGCTGATTAAAGATTTAGCATGAGATGGAGATTAAGAGAATTTCAGGAAATGAGCTGAGTTCTAATGAAAAAGAAGATTCAGGCAATCTCCCGAGAGTAGCATGGAATAATTTAGACGATCAGACTGATGATGTGCATCTCTATCTAAGCGAGTTCCACTCGTTTTTGGAAATGGTGGGCTATTTGGAGTCATCACATAATTGTACTGCGTTGAAAAAAGTATTGTAAAACGCCCAAGGTTAAACTTAGAAAAAATGGTTAGCGGATATTGAGAATCCAAGGTGCTGGTGAGAATAGAGTTGGAGCTCAATTGCGAATCAATACTGCTGCTTGAGATTGGTAAATCTCATTCTTATCAGAGAGCGAATTGAGGTTTTAATTTTAATGTCAATCTTCTCTCGTAAACCGAACATGCTCTGATTAATAAGAAAAACTCTTTCGGTATTGCATGACTTGATCAACATGGTGAACCACCTAGGTTAAAGGCTATAGCTACGAAATTGTCCGAGCGGAAATCCTCTATTCCAAAGAGGCTAGAATGCCAGGGATTGGTAGATTAGATTAGCTAGGTGTTATAACCTGTTCCCTGCATGCAGTAGAATTTTATAAATAAAGAGGCCAGGGATGAATAACCTTACGTCCGAGATCACCGAATGGTTAATGCAGAGACCTGCTTGGCAACAAGAGGCGGTTGAGCGACACCTCGAGAAGGGAGATTTGTCTGACAGTGATATCGGTGAGATTGCTAGCAGGCTGAAAAGCTCAGCGGAGGCAACTTCCTTAGCCTTTTCAGGACTTAAGAGTGTTGGGCGAGACTCTGAGACCTTGCGCTTAGTCAGCATTGGCGGCGTCCAAGGCATCGAGTCTCTCAAGCCTCGTCGGCCACTAAATTTCGGTGAAGGAAACTTATCAGTTATCTATGGTCATAATGGCTCCGGGAAAAGTGGGTATACGCGCATTCTCAAGAGCGTTTCTGGCCATCCACGTGCTAAGCAATTGCGCCCAAATATATTTGAGGCATCTCCAGAAGTTAGACAATGCGCTGTCACTTATCAAGTCGATAGCAATATCCATTCAGAGGTTTGGCCAGCAAACAGCGATCCTATTGAGCGACTTCGTGCTGTTGACATTTTTGACTCCGAAGCCGCGACGTTTTACCTATCAAGTGAAACCGGCGTCACTTACACACCTCCATTAATCGCCTTGTTTGAGCAACTCTCTAATACATGTAATCGAGTTAAAGCTCAGTTGAGACACGAACAAGGGTTGCTAGTAACTGCACTGCCCAGAATACCAGTAGAGTATGTGAGCACCCTAACCGCTAAGTCCTATCAGTCCCTCCACACTTTGTCTGACGTCGCTATCAGCGACCTCAAAAGCTGGACGCAAAGCGACCAAGAAAACACTGATGAGCTAACTGATCGACTGAAAACAGCGGATCCTGTCGCAGCTGCACGCCAGCAAAGGCAACTCAAAGTCCAGGTTGATCAACTGATTTCTCGTATTCGAACAACTTCAGAAGCTCTGGGAGAGAAGCGGATTCAGAGCATCCGAAATGCACAACAGGAAGCACTTACAAAGCGCCGAATTGCAAACGAAGCTGTGAACATTCAATCGGCCCCATTGAATGGGGTTGGTACGGAGACTTGGCGTGCTCTTTGGGAGGCTGCTAGGAATTATTCTATTGGTGAGGTATATCCTGGCCGAGATTTTCCTGCAACAAATGACGGAGACCGTTGTGTAATGTGCCATCAGGACTTGGGGCCTGATGCTAGAAAGCGACTTCAGGATTTTGACGCGTCTATAAGGGGGGTACTGGAATCCGATGCTAGCAATGCTGAAGGGGCTTATGCGAAGGCTCTGGAAAGCCTACCCAGTTGGATGACTGCAACCGAGATAGCGACGGCTTGTGCTGCCGCAGGTCTGGATGATTCTTGGCTGCAGGCTCTGACCGAGTTCTGGTCTCAAGTTCAGCAATCATGCGAGCAGTTGAAGATGAGCGAACCACAGGGGCAGGCACTGCCTATCGCCATACTTGCTGAAAATAATGAGAAACTGCAGGCCTATTCTGACTCTCTTGAGACACGTGCCCGTCAATTTGATCAAGATGCGTCCCAATTCGACCGCGCTCAAGCTGCTGCCGTAAAACTGAACTTAGAGGCTAAGCAGTGGACTGCTCAGCAGGCATCGTCCATAGATGCTGAAATCGTGCGGCTTAAGAGAGTAGCGCAGTACGATGAGTGGATAGTATCTACAAACCCTCTATCTATTTCTAGAAAGGCTGGGGAGCTAGCGAAATCAGCAATTACTGAAGCTTACGTACAGCGCTTTAATACTGAGCTGAAAAGGTTAGGTGCTGAACATCTCAAGGTGGCTTTGACCAAGAGTCGTATCGCCCATGGAGTTGTGATGCACAAGCTCCAACTCGCTGGAGCTATAACGCCATCTGTAGCACCAGTTGAGGTGTTAAGCGAAGGAGAGCGCCGAATTATTTCTTTAGCTGCGTTTCTGGCTGATGTTGGAGACAAGCCTCATACTGCACCATTTATCTTTGATGATCCTATATCCTCCTTAGATCAGGATTACGAATGGGCAGTCGCGCTGAGACTTTCTCAACTGGCCAGGGATCGCCAGGTTCTTATTTTTACTCACCGTCTATCTTTGTTTGGTGCAGTTGAGGACGCCGCGAAAAAGATGGGGGATTCTTGGAAGAAAGATAACCTAGTACAACGTTTTATTCGCTCCTATCAGGGTATTTCTGGTCACCCAGTTGAAGAAGGCATTGCAAGCGTCAATACTAAAAAAGCTAACAACATCCTTATTGATCGTCTCGATCTAGCGATTTTAGCAGGGAGTAAAGACGGGCCAGAAGCATATGACCGGGATGCACAGGTAATATGCACAGAGTTCCGGAAATTACTCGAACGAACAGTGGAAGATGATTTGCTCAATCAAGTCGTAAAACGACATCGGCGCAGTGTGCAAACAGATAACAAGCTTGGATCATTACCACGCATTACGCTTGAAGATTGCCAGTTGATCGATGGTCTGATGACCAAATATTCGGCCTTTGAGCATAGCCAATCTCCGGAAACGCCTGTGCGTATTCCCGGAGAAGTTGAGCTTCGAACAGATATTGAAAAGCTGAAGGCTTGGCGAACGGGTTTTTCTGGTCGCCCGTCTGGACCGATGGCGTAATGAATTCTATGAGTAAGACGACTGTTTCAAGTCTGATAACTTGGGAACTCCAACCAAGGGGAAGCTTCACTATTCCTGATTGACGGTAATCGACCAATTACCGTTTTTCTCTATGCAAGGAGCTTATCGTTTTTTCCAATCAAATAGTCGTGATTTATAGATATAGTTATATTTTATAATTAATTCAATAACTTAAAGTATTCACGCGACTTTTAAAAAGATTGACTTTGATTAATGAAATGACTTATCTTCTGAACAAGACACTTCACATGGAATGCACGGACGGCGGTGACAAGATTTTTACACTTCCCTCCGCACCCTCCTGTGTATCTTTTTGCTGCATTAATAATGAAAATTCACCTCACGGGTTGGTAGGGTTGGCTTGGAAAGATTCGCTCAAATCAGTTTTGTTTTGGCAGTGCTTGTTGTGTTTGTTTCGCACGGCTTTGCCCAAGAAAGAGTATTTTCCGAATACGAGTACGATGAAGTAGGGAATATTATATCGCGTACGCAAGATGTGTCTGGCGCTGCTCCGTCTATTTCTCAGGTTAACCCATCTACCGTTCGTCAAAATCAAGAGCTTCGTATTAGCCTACTTGGTGAAGGTCTCAGAGGCGCTCAATTAGGTGATCAGGTTCCATTTTTCTCATTTACAGATATTGAATCCAGTAATGAAGAACTCTCGTTCACGCTATCTGTTGATAAAGATGCTGATGAAGGGCCTGCGCAAATATCATTATCTACGGG
>CAKZRZ010000251.1 GCA_937918955.1 uncultured Arenicella sp. | reverse complement strand
ATGGCAACAGAATCACTCCACGCGGCGGCGCAAGGTGCACAAGCGGTACGTGACACCATCGAAGGCATGGAAAATATGCGTGAGCAAATCCAAGATACGTCTAAGCGTATTAAGCGACTGGGTGAATCATCTCAGCGCATTGGAGACATCGTAGCGCTGATTGATGACATTGCTGAGCAAACAAATATTTTATCTCTGAACGCTGCGATTCAAGCATCGATGGCTGGTGAAGCGGGACGAGGCTTCGCGGTAGTATCGGATGAGGTACAAAGCTTGGCGGAACGTTCAACTGAAGCAACAAAGAAAATTGCTGAGCTGGTAACCACGATTCAAAACGATACAAACGACGCGGTTTTATCAATGGAAAAAGCGACGCAGCAAGTGGTGTCGGGTACCAAGGTTGCTGACTCCGCGGGTAACGCACTAGCTGATATTGAGAGTGTGTCACAGCGTTTATCGGCTCTGGTAGAAGGTATTTCGAAAGACTCAAACGAGCAAGCCGAAACGGTAATCAAGGTATCTGAGAAAGTAGCCTTGGTAAGTGATTCGTCAACTGACACATCACGTAAAGCACAAGAGTCGGCTAACTCAATCGCAAAACTATTAGAGCTCGCGAAAGATCTAGAAACCTCGGTTTCGCGATTCAAGCTACCAAATAGTTAAGCCGCTGTTAGTCATCCTTAAATCGTGCGTGAGCTAAGTTTATGAGCAACTACTTATGAGCTTGGCGAATGACTAGATCGAAAGACAATAAGACTCTAAAACGAACGAGCACCGAGACCGGATATGTCAATCTATTCTAATATAGACATTGAAACCTTCAAATGGGTTAAAGGCGAGGTTGAGTTAACACTCGACAGCGCTAGCACTGAGCTACAGAAATTTGTCACTAGTGATGATAAAGAGAACCTCTATGGTTTGAGTAATCACCTGCATCAAGTCGTTGGCTCTTTGCAAATGCTTGAAATGAAAGCACTTTCTTCATTGATGATGGAAAGCGAGTTGCTGGTTGAAGATTTTACTTCTGAAGATAGCTCTATTGGCAAATCGAGTTTTGTTGTGTTGCTTGATAGTTCGTTTACGGCTTTGAAAGCAACATTCGCACGCATTGAAAATGGCTTGCCTGAAAACCCGACCGATGTTGTTGAGCTGATTAATCAAATTCGCTCGTCTCGAGGTTTGAAAGGCATTGAAATTTCCTCATTGTTCTCACCGATGATTGAAGTTTTTCCGGAAGTTGATTCAAGTAAAACGCTCAAAGATAAGGTTTACAAAGAACGTGCTAAAGCGCTACGGGTTTACTTTCAAACCTTCTTATTGCAATGGCTGCGCGATAATGACGATACAGCGATCGACAAAATGTCGATGGTGATCGACAAACTGCTGCAAATGAGCACGTTTGGAACTGTGGCACGTTTATGGTGGGTTGCCTCAGCTTATGCAGATTACGTCAAACATAATGATCTCGGCAATAAACTTGTTCATAGCCGAATTTTCCGTCAGATAGACGACCGTTTTCGCGATCTAGAGGTAAATGGTGAATCGGCACTGGTGCGCGATCCAGCTGATGAGCTAATCAAAATTATGTTGTTCTACACTGGTGTGGGTGAAAAACGCACTGAGCGTATGGACGAGATTGTCGATGCCTTCAAGCTTTATGAGCACTTTCCGTCATTGCAACTTGATGAAGACGCTGTTGACTTTATTGAACTTGAAGCAAGTTTAACTAAGTTGCGTGATTCCAGCGATTTGCCTCTGAGTGCGATTCGTAAATTGGTGACAAATTATTTTGAAACCGAACAAACCGACAGTAGTGGTTTGGCGGAAATTTTGGCGCAAATGGAAGTGCTTGAAGAAGTCACAGAAGAGCATAATGCAGGAATTGTGCATGAGATCTCAGCGCAAGCTGCCGAAGTTATTCGTGGTATGCGTCGTGGTTTGGTTCAGCGTGATGAAGACTCGGGTTTTCATTTGGCATCGGCCTTAATGTTTATTGAAAACAGCGTCAATAATCCACAAGACGTGGACATTAATTGGTTGCAAAACGGTCAGCTCAAACGCCAGGCTTTGAACGCGATAAACAATCAAGAAGAACTCACTGACGCGATGGACGGCTCGCACTTGTCGGGCAGCGAACGCCAGGCTCTGCTTGATGTTGTCGGTAATGAGGTTGAAGAAAATCTCAAAGACATCGAGGCTAAGTTAGAGGAGTTCAGTGCAGAGCCATCGAAAACAGAAGTCTTAACTGGTATTGACGGTAAAATCCGTCAAGTACGAGGCGCCTTGCAAGTGCTTGGTGAGCAAAAAGTAGGCCTTCTATTGAAGATGGCTGAAGAACAATTTGTTGCTCTCGAGAATGGTGAGGTCGAGCCGAGCCCAGAATTGAATGAGGCCTTGGCTATTTCGATTGGCACCATGGAAGAGTATGTAAAAGGCCTTCAAAATAAGCGAACCGGCATGGATTATCTTCTGGATCGCAGTATTACTGATCTAGAAGTGGCTATCGGTAAGACCGTCTCGCGTGATGATGTTGAAGACTTGCTTGATGTTGCATCAGACTCCTTGTTCTCTTGGTTAACTAATCAGTCTGACTTTGAGCTGTTTACTAATCTTAAGTCTAGTCTGCGTGATCTGACTATTCTTGCCAAAAAAACAAAGCTCTCAAGTGTTGAAGACTTGGTTAAAGAGCAAGACCGATTGGTCGATGTAATATCGCAAGAGCCGGCGTTTTTGACCGATAACATCACCAATAATTTGCAGAACAATATGGCTGCAATTACGGAACAAATTATTACCTTGTATGGCACTGAGCAAACTCAAGAAGAGATTGAACAAGATGCCGAACTCGCCTATAAGAAGTCAGCAATCGAATCAGATGAAAGCGACACTAGTGTTCGCTTTCATGACGATATGGATATCGCCGAATTGGGCGATGATGTGGTTGAAGAAATTCAAGAAACTGAGCAGGCTAATGAAAGTCTTTCTTCTACAGAGATCGCCCGCTTAGCGGCAAGTGACCAGAAAGAAGCGCCGGCAGTTGATGACGCTATTTTCGAGGTGTTCCTCGAAGAAAGTGTTGAGGTTTTGGATGAGGCAAATATTCAATACCAAATTTGCAAGGCTGATCTGAATGATCGAAACGCTATTCGAGAGCTGCGTCGTGCTTTTCACACTCTAAAGGGTAGCGCTCGCATGGTAGGTCTTGAGGACGTAGCCGAAGTTGCGTGGCTTAGTGAGTCACTTTTTAACTATGTTTTAGACACCGAGAAACCGCTTAGCCCTGGCACTCTTGCTTTCGCTCGAGACGCTTTAGATGAATTCCAAACACAATTAGATGATCGCTATGCGAACCAACATCTTATTGATACCGCTGAATGGGGCTCCAAAGCAGAACGTGTAAATTCTCCTGATGAACCTGAATCAGTTGAAGAAGTCCTTGTAGAAGAGGCCAATGTTGAAGAGGTCAATGTTGAAGAGGCCGGCGTTGAAGAAATTGTCGCTGTTGAGGTAGATGAGCCTGCGCAAGAAGTAGTTGAACCGGTCACTCAAACAGAAGTAGAAGAAGACGCAGAGTCAGAAGTTGAAGAGGACGTTGAGCTAGAAGCCGAAGAGGATGTTGAACAAGAAGTCGAAGAAAATCTAGAAAGTGTCGACTTACTCGAAGAGACCGCTCTTGAAGCAGAGATAGATTTTGCTGATGAGGTCTTGATTGAAGAGCCTCAAGTTCCATTAGATGCTGCTGATAATGCTGTCGACCATGAAGGGTTATCGCTGAATGATGCCGCCGCTATAGACCTTTCTTCAGATATAGGTGAACTAGAGCTTGAAGGATTTGAGATAGAGGAAATAGAAGTTGCCTCTGAAATTATCTCTGATGACTTTCCTGAAGTGGAGCTCGAAGAGGATGATGTCGAAACTAGCTCTATGTCCATTGAGTTTAGTGAGCTCGAGCTAGAAGAAATCGAACCAGAGCAATCTGAAGAGTCTAGTGAGGACCTTTATGTTCCGGCTAGCGACGAAGAATTGGCCGACATTCTCGAGATGAACTCTGAGAGTAGTATCATCGAGTTTGCTAGCGAAATGATACTAGAAGAAGATTCCGTGCTCGACTTAAGCAATGAGGAACTTGGCGAAGAACTTGGAGAGCCATTAGACGAAGAAGCTGCGGAAGCGGCCGAAGATTTAATTAATGAGCAAATAGCCGAGCATCAATCGAAAGACTCGTCGGACAAAGAAGGCTACCAAGATTCCGATAGTGAGCTTGAGGCTAAAGCTGTTGCCAAAGCATTAGTAACCGACCCAGAAACAAGGGACATTTTTGTTCAAGAGGCGGCCAGTAAATTGGAGCAAATTGAGCAAGAGCTCAGTAAAGAGGTAGTGTCTTTCGCCGGAGATAAGACTTTCGCCATTGCCATTCATACACTTTTAGGCAACTCGAGAACCTTAGGTATGACTAAGGTTGCGGCGGCCTTTTTAAGCGCCGAAAACTTGTGTCAGGCTAAAGCTGAAAATGGAACAGAGATAAATTCGAGTGAGCGCGAGCTATTCAATCGGCTGCATAAAGAAAGTGTCGCGGGCTTTGATAGACCTCTCGATGTTTATCCTTTCTACCGTTGGGAGCATGATGAGTTTGCGGCTATTCAGCAGGGTCTTGATCACGCGATTGAAATTCAAACTGGCGGTAGCCCTGAAGCTGAACTTGATGACGATATTGTCGTATTGGACGAAGCGGTTGTTGCCGAGTTTGAAACGCCTGGTGACGATAAACTATCTCTTGGAACCGAGCTTGTTGAAGAGCAATCAATTGACCCAAGTAATATTGATCTTAGCTTTGGCGATGACGACATTATTGAACTTGATTTAAGCGATGAAGAATCAATTGAATTAGGTGGAGACTTGCTGGAAATCGATTCGCTAGACGATGACCTACTCGGTGAGGAATCGCTGAGTGATAGTTCTGTGGAGTTGACTGAAGAGCAGTCTGATTCGGATGCTGATCGAGTATCGGCTGTATTTGAAGGCTTAGATCCAATCGATGACCTTCTTGACGATACCGATTTAGATGCGCAAATCGCCGCTGAAGCGGATGAAGAAGAACTCACTAGTTTTGAATCATCTCTCGCAGCGTTTAAACAGGCAGAGCCCTTGGTGGAGCAAGAGCCTTTAGCGGAACAAGAGCCTTTAGCGGAACAAGGCAAAGAGGCAGCGGAAATTGACTTTGGTGGCATCGATTTAAATCTTGGCGAAGATCTGTCTGTTGATGACATCGATACTGAGCTCTCGAAAGATTCTGATCAAGACAGCTTGATACCAGATGAGCTAACTAATTTACTGGTTGAAGATGTGTTGCCGCTTGAGCCCGAAGGCCTCGTGGAATTAAATGAACCAGAGCCAGAGCCAGAGCCAGAGCCAGAACCAGAACCAGAACCAGAACCAGAACCAGAGCCAGAACCAGAGCCAGAGCCAGAACCAGAACCAGAACCAGAGCCAGAACCAGAACCAGAGCCAGAGCCAGAGCCAGAGCCAGAACCAGAGCCCGAACCAGAGCCCGAGCCCGAACCCGTGTCGACCAGTCGACTCGGAGCACTCGCCGACCAGGCGAAGGATTCCCTCGCTGCGGTGTCGACCACCGACACACCTGCGATAACGCCGGACATCGGCCCCAGCGACGACATCGACACCAGCGAAGGGGTCGATCTCAGCGCCCTGGCATCAGATGACGCTGTCGAGGGCAACTTCGACGCCGCCGATCTCGGCGACCTGATCGAAAGTGACCTTGAAGACCTGGACTCGTTCGGTAC
>CAKZRZ010000250.1 GCA_937918955.1 uncultured Arenicella sp. | reverse complement strand
TTGTAACCTCAAAGCAGCAAAACAGCACTTAATTGTTAACAATGCTTGCGCACTTAACTTCGATGATTTCTGTATACTTAAGCTCAATCATTATAGAGCATTAAGCAGCCCACTGCTAAGGCACTAATCAACCCTTGTTAGCGTTTGTTTGATCAAGCAAAACATCACGATAAAAACATTCTTCATGACCGTAGATCAACGACAGTCAGACATACTAGATTGGCTTAACCGAGAGCTTGGATACATCGTAAGCGACTTTTCAGCGGCATCGGCCGACGCCAGTTTTCGCCGATATTTTCGTGCCGCCACAAATCACGGCACCTTCGTGGTAATGGACGCGCCCCCAGAAAAAGAAAACTGCCAAGCGTTCGTAGATTCCGCTCAAGCCCTAGAATCATTGGGTGTGCACACGCCGAACATTGTTGCCAAAGACCTCGACCAAGGCTTCATTGTGCTCGAGGATCTTGGCACCAGGACCTATTTGGAAGAACTCAAACAAAATCCAAACTCGCTATACAGCGATGCGATCGACGCACTGATAAAAATCCAGACAGGTAAAGCGAGGAAAGATAAGTGGTCACCAATGCACTACGACTCTCAAAAATTAACCGAGGAAATGTCACTATTCAGTCAATGGTTCGTTAACAAGCATCTAGGCCGAAGCATTGATGAACCGAGTTTAGCAGTATGGCTTCATATTCAAGAATTTCTCGCTCAGGCGTGCTTGGAACAACCTCAAGTTTGGGTCCATCGAGACTACCACTCGCGCAATTTGATGATTACTAAAGATAACTCGCCCGGTGTAATCGACTTTCAAGATATGGTGGTGGGCGCAATCGGCTATGACTTAGCTTCAATATTTAAAGATTGCTATATCGAATGGCCTAGGCAGCAGCAGCAACTATGGCTTGAGGAATATCGAGTCAGAGCAATCGCCGAGCTTAGCCTGCCTGAGTTCAGCCTTGATACTTTAACTCGCTGGGTAGACCTTGCCGGTTTGCAACGACACCTTAAGGTGCTGGGAATTTTCTGCCGCTTGAACTATCGCGATGGCAAGGACAACTATCTCAATGACCTGCCCTTAGTAGCCAAATACGTTCTTGAAGTACTTGAGATATACCCAGAATTAAAGGCATTTAAAAATCATTTTAAAGGCCATATCGAAGCGGCTCTTCAAGAGATTAACAACCTTCATGACTATGGATAGATCACACACCAATAGCCCAGAAACGACGTCGGTAATTTTATTGGCAGCGGGCCATGGAACCCGCATGCGTCCCCTAACCAACAACACGCCAAAGCCGCTACTCAAGATCGGCGAGCATGCCCTAATTGAACATCATCTTTATCGACTAGCTGAACAGGGCTTTAAGCATATCGTGATTAATACCGCTTACCTAGGCACGCAAATTCATCGTGCGCTCGGAGATGGCCAGCGCTACGGTTTAGAGATTCAATATTCAGATGAATCTGACACAGGCGCACTGGAAACCGCTGGCGGTATCAAAAAGTCGCTTAAATTACTTCGTAGCGAATCGTTTATCTCGATAAATGCCGACATCTATACTGACTTTGATTTTGCCAGCTTAGTGAATTTAGAGACGCAAAATTTGGGCTATTTGGTACTGGTTGAGAACCCAGAACACAACCCAATGGGCGACTTTGGGTTGGATAAAAAAGGCAGCTTTGCTGATGACCTATCAAGCACTGAGAAGCGCATGACGTATAGTGGTATCGCGAACTACCAAAAAGAATTGTTTAGACAATTGCCTGAGGGGAAATTAGCATTGGGGCCTATTCTCAAAACCCTAATACAACAGAAACGACTCTCCGCACTTTTATTTAAAGGTAGTTGGACCGATGTTGGAACCCCAGGACGCTTGGCACAACTAAATAAGGCGCTCTAAGCACTACCGACTGCAAACACAAAAATAAGAAGATAAAACTAAAGCGAATTGACAAATTTGCTGACAACCGAATCCGCTATTTGATCAAAGTTGGGAGCTTCCTTCATATGATCAATAATGTTGGTAACCTTCAGTCCTTGATAGCCACAGGGGTCAATATTGACGAATGGTGAAAGATCCATATCCACATTCAAACTTAAACCGTGATAGCTGGTACCCTTACGAATTCGTAAACCCAGCGCACCTATTTTTGCGTCACTAACGTACACGCCTGGTGCATCCGTTCGTCGATCAGCTTCGATCTTTAAGTCCGCTAGCGTGTCGATCATGCACTGTTCTAACTTATGCACCAAAGACTTAACACCAATCCCGTGTGATTTAAGCGCTAAGAGCGGGTAAACCACAATCTGACCTGGCCCGTGATAAGTTATTTGACCACCTCGGTCAGTTTTCACTGTAGGGATATCACTAGGTATAAAGGTATTCAGATCACAAGCGGTTCCTTGTGTATACACTTTCGGGTGCTGTAACACCCATATTTGATCGGGGTCATTATCACCACGCTGGGCTGCAAACTCAGCCATCGCTTTGTAGCTCGTGGCGTAATCTAACTGGTCATAAAACGACACTAAAACCTCACGACCAGACTTAGTCTTGAGCGATTTACGCAGCTTAGGATCGTCCAAGCTACCGAACTTTTCTGACGATTCTTTAACTACTTGCATCGACTTTAAAGGGTCATTACCACGCGTGGGGACTTAGCAATTAAGCCATACACCGCTTCGAGCTCTTCACGGCTCTTAATATTAATCACCGCCGTAACCGATTCGAATTTACCAGTGCGACTGGTGTTCGAGCTCAGCTTTTTCAAAGCGCCGTCGTCGAGCAAAGGCGTTATAAGACCTTTAATATAATCGGCTGCGGGAGCGCCTTCTTCGGCTTTGCACATGGCTTTGAAATTATAATCGAGCGGGTACTCGATTAAATCAAAACCATCTTTAGGATCTTCAGGTGTAATGCTGGTTTTATCGTTCATAACTCACTCTTTGAGGGTCGATTAATAACACTGACTTAGTCTTCCCACTTAGTCTTCCCAAAATTGCTTGGCGCGCAGCTTAATCGAATCGACAAAGCGTTTCCACCAACCCGCGGCATTTATCTGACTGGTCGCAATCAATGGAACCTCAATCAAAGTATCACCGTCTAGAGTCAATTGCGCCAAACCCATTGGTTGACCTACTTCAATCGGCGCTTCGAAATAAGGGCTGTGATGCAATGTGGTAACAATTTCTGCCTGTCGCCCTTTAGGCACTACAACATTCGCCGGTTCTGAGGCCTGAAGCAGTACTTGATCTGTTTCACCACCGTAAACTTTCACCGAGGTTAAGCCGCCCTGCTGATTTAGCAATTCAGTTGCGTCAAAATAATTGAACCCATAGTTTAACAACTCAAGAACCGCAGCCTCGCGCGCCTCTTGACTCTTCGCGCCCATCACCACCGCTATCCATCGCTGCTTCGCACGCTTAGCACTACCAACCAAACAAAAGCCCGCAGCTTCGGTATAACCCGTTTTTAAGCCATCAACGCTATCGTCTTTCCATAGAAGTTTGTTGCGGTTGTACTGAGTAATATCATTATGCGTATAGACCTTTTCGGCATACCAAGCGTATTGCTCCGGGTACTCTTTGATGATCGCAGCCGATAATTTTGCAATATCCAGTGCTGACATAAGGTGCCCTTCATCGGGTAAGCCAGTGCTGTTAACAAAATTGGAATGGTCGAGCCCCAGTTTACGTGCCTCTTGGTTCATCAATTGAGCAAATGCAAATTCGCTACCACCAGTGAACTCAGCTAATGCAATAGACGCATCGTTGCCCGATTGAATAATTGTGCTCTTTAAAAGATGGCCCAGCTCTATGCGCGTATTTACATCGGCAAACATTCGTGAGCCTTCGGCGCGCCAAGCTTGCTCGCTGATCGGAACCATGTCTGATGACTGCAGCTCACCGCTTTCAAGGCGTGAAAACAGCACATAATTCATCATCAATTTTGTAATGCTAGCGGGCGGTAACGCTAAATCTGGGTTCTTAGAGCTAAGCACAGCACCACTATTGATTTCATACAAAACCCACGCTTTTGCATCGATATCAGGCTGGACTGGCTGAGCCTGTGCGCGTGGTAGGCAACACCATAAAAGAAGAGCGCTGGCAATTAGCCCTTTAGTAAATAAACCAAACATAGTAATTATTCGCCAACGACGTTTTTATCAAATTCTGCTTTCGCTTCAGCGATCGCTTCACTTAGGTCATAAACCGCCATCGCATACAAAACACTATGGTTATATTGAGTAATCGCGTAAAAATTATGATGCGTGAAGAAAAACCGTTCTTTTACAGAACTGTCGGGATTAGCCTCAAGTGCTTTGTCTTTAGCACTAACTGCTGAGTTTGAGACAGCCCACTTACTGCCTTCTACAGCTTTAGGTTTCTGACTTTTGGTACTTGAAGGTTTAGCAACGGCCGTTTTAGTCGACGGTAACCTGAGTTTTTGACCGCGAAATATATCGCCTTTAGCATTCAATTTATTTAATTTAAACAAAGCCTTACACGACACACTATTGCGCTCGGCAATAGCGCAAGCTGTGTCTCCAGCGCGCACAATATAAACACTTTTATCTCGAGACTCTGGCACTACTTCACTGGCGTTTAGCATTAAAACATTGAGTCGTTCACCGTCATCAATGGTTGTAGGAATGGGAGCGCCTTTCTCTCGCAATGATGCAGCGGTGTACAAAGTTTTACGCTTACGACTCGCAAGATCAGCAACACGGGTGTCGACCATTTCATGCGCAATAGAGGTTACCGCCTCGCCGGGTTTCCAGCCATTTTTAATGAAGTAATTAGCGATGCTGCCAATGGCGTCGATAGGCTGATTGATTAAATCGGTTTTGCCATCGCCAGAGAAGTCCACCGCATAGTTTCGATAACTACTTGAGATAAATTGCGGATAACCAACGGCGCCCGCATAAGAACCCAATATCTCATCGACAGGCAAATCGTTCTCTTTAGTCAAAATTAGAAATTCTTTGAGCTCACTGCCAAAGAACTTGCTTCGTCGCGGGTAACCAACAGTAAGGCTTACTAAACTATCGAGAACCTTATGCTTACCTTTATAGCGACCAAACTTAGATTCGACGCCAACAATCGATACGATTACGTGCGCGGGTACGCCATATTCTTGCTCTGCGCGGCTCAGTTCGGCCTCATATTCATTCCAAAACTCGACACCCTGCTGAATTCGATCTTGCTTTAAAAACAGCTTACGATATTTACCCCAAGTGAGTTTATACTCAGCCGGATTTTTCATGGCGTTAAGCACCGTTTGCTGCACAGTAGCTTTAGCAAATATCGCCTCTAATTCGGCTTGAGTATAGTGCTGTTCGGCAATCAGCTCATCGGCGATGGCCTGAAGCTTGGGCTCTGAACTAAGCTCAATAGCGTGTGCAACAGCGTGCTGGCCAAGGCTCAATATACCAAGGCTTAGCGCTAAAAGCGTGTTTTTTTTCAATGACATAAAGTGCCCTATCGTGACATTAAGCTGCGGTGATTATGAATACCCATCAAGATACCAAAGCCAGCCATCAGAGTCACCATAGAGGTGCCTCCGTAACTTATTAGCGGCAGCGGCACACCGACAACTGGAAGCATTCCGGCCACCATTCCGATATTCACAAACACATAGAAAAAGAAGGTCATTGACAGACTGCCTGCCAATAAACGAGAAAATGTATCTTTGGTGTAGTAAGCAATGTACAAGCCACGTGCGACTAAAGCCACATACACCGTAATTAAAAGTAGCACGCCGATAAATCCCATTTCTTCGGAGAACACAGAGAATATAAAGTCGGTATGCCGATCTGGGATAAAATCACCTTGAGACTGGCTGCCCTGCCCCCAGCCTTTCCCTTGTGCGCCACCGCTGCCAATAGCGATCATCGACTGAATGATTTGATACCCAGAACCCAAAGGATCTGACCATGGATCAATCAAAGTTTGAATACGCCGCTGCTGATACGTTTCCAAAATAAAATAATAGGCAATCGGGATAAAGGCTAAGGCGAGTACGCTAAGAATAGCGATGTGGCGCCATGCAAAACCAGCCAAAAAAATAATCAATGCACCAGACATAATTATAAGCAAGGCAGTTCCGAGGTCTGGTTGTACCAAGATAAAGAGCGATGGCAGGATTAAAGCGCTCCCAGCCCAGAAGAGATTCTTCATATTTGGCGGTAGACTCTTACGCGTCACAACCCATGCGACCATCATCGGTACCGCAAGCTTCATGGCTTCAGATGGTTGAAACCGAATCACACCTAAATCAAGCCAACGCTGAGCACCTTTCCCAACGTCACCAACTAGCAGCACAAGTACCAGCATCAGCAAACCCGCCGCGTAAAACAGCGGCGTCCAACGAAACAAGGTGGCAGGTCTAATCTGCGCGATAATGATCATACCGGTAACCGCAACGCCCATGCGAATTGCCTGATTGATAATCAACCTCGGGTTCTCAGCACCTGCACTCCATAATATAAACAGACTACTCACCGATAGCAGCATTAAGCCAAACAACAGCGGCATATCGACTTTAATACGAAACACTGTTAGTCATCCCCAAGGCCGACTACGGCCGTGGTTTGATTCAAAGCCTCGTCCTCAACTGGTGCATTAGCATCTTTTCCTAGCAAGTAAAAATCAGTGACTTTTCTTGCAACTGGGGCCGCAGCACCACTGCCGCTACCGCCATTTTCAACGATAACTGCGACCGCGATTTTTGGCTTTTCTACAGGTGCAAAAGACACGAACAAGGCATGGTCTTTTTGAAAATCATTCAAAATACTGGCGTCATATTCTGCGCCCTGCGCAATACCCACGACCTGTGCGGTTCCAGTTTTACCTGCCATAGTGTACTCAGCATTGAGGCCAGCCGCTCGGTGCGCGGTGCCTCGGGGATGCTTCACTACAGCCGTCATGGCCTCGATGATAGTTTGGAAGTTTTGATCACTGGCATTTACCTGCCCAACCTCAGCACCCTTTAAATAGGACACGTCTTCTTCAGTATCGCCATTTAGGCTATGCTCAAGGCGGCCAACAATACGAGGCTCTACGCGTTTACCTCGATTTGCTAGCGTCGCAGTCATTACTCCAAGTTGAAGTGGTGTAACCAGTACGTCTCCTTGTCCAATGCCAGTGTTTAGGGTGTCTCCGGGGTACCAAGAAACTCCGCGCTGTTGACGCTTCCATTCGCGGGAAGGCACGAGCCCCGATGGCTCGCCTTTTAGGTCAATACCGGTTTTTGAACCCAAGCCAAAATCTTTTAAAAATGCCGAAATTTTATCAATGCCAATGGTGTTAGAAAGTTGGTAGTAATAGACATCGCAAGAAAACATGATCGACTCAAGCATTGATGTTACGCCATGACCACTTCGCTTCCAGCAACGATAACGATGCGAGTTGCCCTTGAGCCTGAAAAAACCTGGGCAAGTAATATTAGTGTTTGGGTTCCATCCGTGCTCAAGCCCCGCCATTGACACTAGACCTTTTATAGTCGAGCCTGGGGCGTATCGACCGCTGATTGTGCGATTAACCAATGGCCGATTAACATCCTCTCGAAGCGCATTATATGAGCGGTGATCAATGCCGTTTACAAATTTGTTGGGGTCGTAAACGGGATTACTTACAAAGGCCAAGACCTCGCCAGACTCTGGCTCAATAGCAATTACCGAACCGCGACGATCGCCTAAGTACTCACGTGCCTTGATTTGCAGCTCGACATCGATATTCAAATAAATGTCGTCGCCTGAAACAGGTGGCTTACGGTCTAAGGTACGTATGATTTGACCATGCGCGTTAGCTTCAACTTGCTCTACACCGACCTGTCCGAGTAAATGATCTTCATATCTCGCCTCGATTCCTCGTCGACCAATGTAATCGGTACCTTTATAAGCTTTAAGATCGATGCCTTCCTTGTCACGCTGGTTTATACGGCCGACATAGCCTAATACATGCGCCATTTCACCGGCATACGGATAACTTCGCTGCAATCGCGCCTGCACTTTGGCTCCGCGAAAACGATGGCGATTCACCGAGAAACGAGCTAGTTCTTGCTCGCTGAGATTAATTTTCAAAACCTGAGTTTCAAACTTTCGATGCGAACGCACTTGCGATTTAAACTTACTAATATCGCTCGGAGATACTTCAATGATCTTACTAAGCCCATCAAGGAGCTCATTCATGTCTTCAACATCTTGAGGTAAAATTTCAAGTGTGAAAATCGGGATATTCTCAGCTAGGACTTTACCGTTGCGATCAAATATTTGACCTCTAACGGGTGGCACTGGCACAAGCCGAACTCGATTATCCTTAGACAACAACTCGAAACGCTCATTATTGTATATTTGCAGATACCAAACTCGCGCGATCAGAATCAGTGCCAAAATACCGAGTAACACCACCAACGCAATTAAGCGACTGTGTATCAGGTTGGTCTCACGCAGATAGTCTTTTAATTCAATTTGGTCGGCGGCCATATTCTGCTTTATCGTATGCGCATTGCGCGACGTAATTCTTCCAATAGGATGTAGGCAAACGGCCAGATTAGAACCGAGCCAAAGATTGAGTACCAGTACTCTGGAGTAATTGTAAAGCCCGCGACTAAGCCCGATAGCCAACCTGTCAAAAGCTTAAAGATAGCAATGAATACGCCTATCGAGATCATCTGTTGCCAAATGGATAGCGCGCGCAATTGCTGACTTGTGGAATTAACAATAAACGCGACCGTCGCCAAACCCAAACCGAGCACACCAAATTTGCGTACGAATAGCACCTCAAGCAGCGTGCCGATAATAAAGCCAACAAAAGGCCCCACTCTTCTAGGCGCCATCAAAGCCCAATAGGCGACAACGATAGCAATCCAGTCTGGCCAAAAATAAAACAACCAATTAGGCAGTTGAACTACAGTGAGCACCAGCGCAATAAAGGCTGAAACAGACACCGCAAACACAAGGCTGCCAACCGAAGAGCGACCACTTGACGGCATAGAAGACATATTAGTTTGATTCCCCGATAAGTTCTTCTACACGCTTTTCAGCGTCGGTTTGCGCTTGTCTCGACAATAGCAACACATGATTGGAACGGTCGAGCTTGGCTATTGGATCAGCGGTTACTCTAATGAACGCTTCGTCTTCTACAATTTTGACATCGGTGACGGTGGCAACCGGGTATCCATTAGGAAAGCGACCGCCCATGCCAGAGCTGATTAACACATCACCAACAACAATATCCGAGTTCTGGTTTAAAAACGGCACTCGCAATAAGGATACGCTGCCAGTGCCATGCACTACTGTTCGTAGACCGTTACGCTCAATTTGTACTGGCAATGCATGACCGGGGTCGGTGATTAAAACGATAATACTGCTGAATGGCATTACTTCGGTTACTTGACCTATTACCCCTTGATCATCGATCACGGCCTGACCAATATAAACTCCGTCGCCAATCCCTAAACCTACCGACACACGATGATTATCACGATCGAGGTTTACATCCATTAGTTCAGCCAAGGTTATCTTCTCTTTCAAACGCTCAGACGCAGCTAATAAAGCGCGAAGGTCTCGATTCTCTTCTTGCAGAGTTCTCAGCAACAAAGACTCAGACTTAAGTTTAAAATACTCATTTCGAAGATTATCGTAGGAGATTTGGAGATCGGGCTCAGCGCTTAAACTCGAGGTGAAATATCGTCCAATCGCAGAAGGAATAGAAGCAAGAGATTGAATCGGGCTGAGCGCTACCGATACAACATTTCGAGGGCCGTTAAGCCAACTAGTTCGAGAGTCGACAATCATCATCACCACAGAAATGACAAACACTAAGGCAAATTGAGACCAACCTGAGTTTTTACGAAATGGGCTTGCCACGAATCAATCGACTGAGTTAATAAAGATTAAGTGTTAGGTACTGCTTAATTCGGGAGAATTTTAAATATCGGAGCTGCTCGATCTACAAACATCAAAATTTGCAAATACCAAATACTGATGCCCAACAAAACCGCCCCTACACAATTATCCCAAAAACATAAAAATCAAAGACTTATCAGAAGGCTAATCATATAAAAGCATTTCAAAAGACGCTTTTTGAATAGTCACTGAAATAAAACAGTTAGGCGTGTTTATTCGTGAGCAAACACGTCGCCTAAATTGTCCATCTCTTCTAGCGCACGCCCGCAACCTCGAGCGACACAGGTAAGTGGGTCATCAGCTATCACCACAGGCAAACCAGTATCTTCCATCAAGCGGCGATCCATATCGCGCATTAAAGCACCGCCGCCCGCAATAACCATACCCTTGTCACCAATATCAGCGCTCAATTCAGGAGGGGTTTGCTCAAGCGCTTGCTTGATTGTCTGAACAATGGACTCTAGCGGATCGCTTATCGCAGAATAAATTTCTTTACTGCTCAAGGTTACAGCGCGCGACAAGCCTTCAGCAATGTCTCGACCCTTAACTTCCATTTCACGTTCTTCTGATTTATCCCACGCGGTTGCGATGGCTTTCTTCACTCGCTCAGCACTGGCTTCACCAATAAGAAGGCCGTGATTACGACGAACATGATTGATAATTGCTTCATCAAACGTATCGCCTGCCACTCTCAAAGAGGTGCTGTAAACCATACCACCGAGTGACATAACACCAACCTCAGTTGTACCGCCGCCGATATCGAGCACCATTGAGCCCGTAGGCTCGGCCACTGGTAAGTTAGCACCAATCGCTACCGCCATTGGCTCTTCAATTAAATAAACTTCTCGCGCGCCTGCACCATAGGCCGATTCACGAATTGCACGTCGCTCTACTTGAGTTGATCCGCATGGAACGCAAATGATGATGCGAGGACTACCTTGCAAGAACCGGTTCTCTTGTACTTTTTTAATAAAGTACTTAAGCATTTTCTCGGTCACATTGAAGTCAGCGATTACGCCGTCTTTCATTGGTCGAATTGCTTTGATCGAACCAGGCGTTCTGCCGAGCATCTTCTTCGCTTCTGAGCCTACGGCAAGAATACTCTTATTATTCAAACCACCACCAGGCGCATAGCGAATTGCTACCACCGACGGTTCATTCAAAATGATCCCTTTTTCTTTTACGTAGATAAGTGTGTTGGCGGTGCCGAGGTCAATCGCCAAGTCGTTTGAAAACAAGCCTAAAATACTGCGTAACATTATTTATTCGTGGGTAAAGTGCTAAGAATTATTATTATTCGGGTTAATCAATTATTGTACAGCTAATCGGACGCTTACGCTATTCAACAACGTTGCTATCTGTGGTAATTTCGTGGTTTGTCTTTGGTTTTCAGGATTATCGCTTTTCTAATCACTCGAACGTATTTTTTAAGTCAGATTAATCGAGGTTTTTTTAACCTTTTTCGACTTTTGGCGAACGTTTGTTTGTTAACATCAAGTTTAGAGATAAGGCTAGCAAGTTAAACATTAAGCATGTTTTCCTGACACCTCAACGTAAGCCCTCAAACCGCTACCCATCACACTATTAAAACATGGCTTTAGATAACGAAACCGTGCACAACATTGCACGCCTTGCACGTATTGAAATTGACCCTTCCGAGGTATCGCAAACCCGTAGCGCCTTAGAAAACATTCTAGAGCTAGTCGCTCAAATGGAAGCTGTTGATACTACCGGAGTGGAACCAATGACACACCCCTTCGACGCCACCATGCGCCTGCGCGCAGATACGGTCACCGAGACTGATCAACGAGATAAATTTCAAGCCATCGCCCCAAGTGCCGAGCGAGGATTGTATTTGGTCCCCAAGGTAATCGACTGAAGTCTTGCTCAGCTGTAATTTTCGAAGTAAGTCGTCTAACATTTTTATGTCACGGCTAGACATCCCGTCTTAATATTTGTCGGGAACGGCCATGACATTAGCAACACAAAACCTCTTAAGGATTCCGTTTTGACTATCACAACTCTGGCCGAGCTAGCGGCCGATCTAGATCAAGGTAAACGCTCAAGCGTAGAAATTACGCAAGATTATCTTAGCCGAATTGAGGCTTCTGACCACAACGCTTTCATTAGTGTTAACCAAGATTTGGCAATCAGCCAAGCTGAAGCTGCTGACAAACTTCGCGCGAGTGGCAAGGCCGGTGCACTTAGTGGTGTGCCTGTCGCACAAAAAGACATCTTTTGTATTGAAGGCACGCAAACTACCTGCGGCTCAAAAATCTTGGAGAACTTTGTTGCGCCTTACACAGCTACCGTTGTTGAAAACATGCAAAATCAAGGACTTGTAAGCTTAGGTAAAACTAACATGGATGAGTTCGCAATGGGCTCATCTAATGAAACATCCTATTACGGCAGTGTCAGCAACCCTTGGGGAAACGAACAAAATAAATTAGTACCCGGTGGCAGTTCAGGCGGCTCAGCTGCGGCCGTGTCCGCTTTGTTAGCGCCTGCTGCAACCGGCACGGATACTGGCGGATCAATTCGCCAACCTGCCGCGTTCTGCAACTTAACCGGCATCAAACCTAGTTATGGCCGATGCTCTCGCTACGGCATGATTGCTTTCGCATCATCATTAGATCAAGCAGGCCCGATGACGCACACCGCCGAAGACGCTGCCCTACTCCTTAATGCCATGGCGGGCTTTGACGCAAAAGACTCAACGTCGCTTGATGTTCCAGCCGAAGATTTTAGCGCTGGCTTAAACAATTCGCTTGATGGTCTAAAAATCGGCTTGCCAAAAGAGTTTTTCGGCGACGGCTTAGATAGCGAAATGGCAGCCATTATAGAAACGGCGGTAAAAGAATTTGAATCCATGGGCGCGATTGTCAAAGAAGTATCATTGCCGAACTCGCACCTCGCACTGCCTAGTTACTATGTTATCGCGCCCGCCGAAGCCTCATCAAATCTTTCGAGGTTCGATGGCGTTCGTTATGGATATCGCACTGAGGAATATAATGACTTGGTGGATATGTACACCAAGACGCGCACCGAAGCCTTCGGTGATGAAGTAAAACGCAGAATCATGATTGGTGCCTACGCGCTGTCTTCGGGTTACTACGACGCTTATTACTCGCAAGCTCAGAAGCTGCGTCGATTAATTTCAAATGATTTCACTGATGCCTTTAAGGAGTGCGACGTGATCATGGGCCCAACAACACCGAGCCCAGCGTTCGAGGCGGGCAGCCGCAGCGACGACCCAGTATCGATGTATTTAAACGATATCTATACCATTCCGGCCAACCTCGCTGGTTTGCCAGCGGGTTCGATTCCAGCAGGCTTCACTAAAAGTGGTTTGCCCACAGGCCTACACCTAATCACACCTTACCTTCAAGAAGCCAAAATGCTTAATATTGCGCATAAGTTTCAACAAGTTACCGATTGGCACACACGTACAGCGCCAAACGCAATTTCTGGAGGTAAAGCATAATGTTTACTTGGGATAAACGTTGGGAAGTGGTCATTGGCCTAGAAGTACATACTCAACTGCAAACTAAATCGAAAATCTTTTCGGGCAGCTCCATTGCCTACGGTGCCGAACCAAATACTCAAGCGAGCGCGGTTGATATTGCCCTGCCAGGCGTATTGCCGGTTATGAATCTGGAAGCAGCTCGTTTAGCGGTTAAGTTTGGTTTAGCAATTGGCGCGCACATTAATCAAAGAAA
>CAKZRZ010000249.1 GCA_937918955.1 uncultured Arenicella sp. | reverse complement strand
CCAGTCGCTCAAACGTTGATCGGTATCGAGCAACACCGGTAGTTGTTCGCTCGCCATACGCTGTAAAACGGGTAGGAGCGTGCCAGGGATTTGATCGTTCGCCAGAAAGTCACCATCGGCCGGCTCGTCGCTGATCATACGCTCAACCCACCGACATACGTTGGGAGCAATTTCACGCATTAAAGCGCCCGGAGCTGGGTCTCTGTAGAGGTGAGCGTAAAGTGGGCCAATTAAACCAAAATCACCAATGGATGGTTTTCCGCCCAACAGAAAATCATGCTCTGAGAAATGAGCATCTAAGTCACTCAATAAACGTTCATAGGACGATTCAAGCGCAGGAATATTCCTTTCACTAATGCCTAGACGAGGAACAAAACCCTTGAACTTTGCACCAACCTTCTTGCCTAAAAAGCGTTGAATAAATTTGGGCGCATTGGGTAGCACCATGCTACCGAAGGCTGCATAAATAAAGCGCTCATTTTGCTTAGGGAAATTCCAACGATAATGCATCGCTGGTATTACAAGCCACTCGTCTCCATAAACTTCAAGCAACAACGACACCAGCTTTTGTTTAGGAGTCGAAGGGTACATAGGGCGCTCAGGAAATCTCGTCTCCATCGCGTCAATAATCACGGTTGTATCTTGAATCACTTGATCTTCCGGCGTTTGAAGCACTGGAACATATCGCACGCCTGTACGCGGGATAATAAAGTTCTTATAAACCTTTAAGGTTGACGTCACTTCTTCAAAAGGAATGCCCTTCTTGTTCAAATAAGATCGGGCTTTACCTGTGAATAGAGAGAACTCTGAGCCGTATAGTTTAATCATGTGTTTTTTAGTTTTAAGCTAACTCGTTTTGGGGCTACCGACCTAGACCTTTAATCTCATAAAGGTCTAGTGATGATTTGTATGAATAGACTTATTCTAAGCGACTTATTCTAAGCGACTTCAAATAAACCAGCCGCGCCCATACCGCCGCCAACACACATAGTAATCACCACGTACTTAACACCACGGCGTTTACCTTCAATTAATGCGTGACCGATCATGCGCGAGCCACTCATGCCGTAAGGATGGCCCACCGAGATAGCGCCACCATTAACATTGAGTTTATCGTTATCAATTCCGAGCTTGTCGCGACAATACAAAACTTGCACGGCAAACGCCTCGTTTAGCTCCCATAAGCCGATGTCATCTACGCTTAAACCATTAGCTTTCAGCAGCTTTGGTACCGCAAACACAGGGCCGATTCCCATTTCATCAGGCTCGCAACCAGCGACAGCCATACCGCGATAAATGCCTAAAGGGTCAATATTTCGTTGTTCAGCAACTTTGGCATCCATCACAATTTGAGCCGACGCTCCGTCTGACAATTGAGATGCATTACCAGCAGTAATTGTTCCGCCGTCAATAACAGTTCTCAAACTTCCTAAACCTTCGGCTGTGGTCGCTCGAAGACCTTCATCTTGGCTTACGGTCACGTCTTGTTTTGATGTTTCTTTAGTTTCTTTATCGAACACCAATTTAGTGCAATCAACTGAAACAAGTTCATCAGCAAAATTGCCCGCTTCATAGCCAGCGATGGTACGACTTTGCGATTGCAAACCGTACTCATCCATTTGCTCACGAGTAATCCCATAACGATCAGCGACAACTTCGGCCGTTTGTAGCATAGGCATGTAAATATGCGGGTGCTGTGCGACAAGCTCCTTATCGACTGCTCGATGCAGATTCATCTTATCGTTTTGAACCAGGCTGATGCTATCAACACCACCGCCAACAACTGTTGTCATACCATCACAGATAATTTGTTTTGCAGCAGTCGCGACTGCCATCAAACCGGATGAACATTGACGATCAATAGACATGCCTGAAACCGTCGCAGGTAGACCAGCGCGCAGTGCAATTTGGCGTGCAATATTTCCACCTTGCGCACCTTGTTGAAGTGCCGCCCCCATGATCACATCATCAACCTCAGCTGCGTCAATGCCTGCTCGTTCTACTGCGGCATTTACCGCATGTGCGCCTAGAGTAGCGCTGTGTAGATCATTAAAACCGCCTCGATAAGCCTTAGCAATTGGGGTTCTGGCTGTGGAGACAATAACGGCGTCTTTCATAATTAGGTTCCTCTTATAGATCGTTGGCTACTTTGGATAATCGACCTAAGCGCCATAAATTGTGATTTTGTCTCAGCGCGCATTAAGAAAGGGCGACGCCGAGAATACTAAGGTTTTAAAAAATCGGGCTGAGCAAAATCTGGACCAGGATAATCATAAAAGCCCTTTCCAGTTTTGTATCCGAGCTCACCTCGGTCAACAAAAGCTTTTATGGTTTTCGCGAACTCAAGGCTGGCCTCATCGTCTCGGCGGCTGCTAAGAATATGCCAAACGGTATCAAGACCAACCTGATCCATCATGCCAAACGGCCCAGCAGGAGTACCAAAGTTGCCCATAAATGAACGGTCAATATCTTGAAAACTTCCAACGTCATTACGTAATAACTCAGCCGCTTGACCTAAGATCGACATCAACATGGCGTTAAACATATAGCCATTGTTTTCTTTTCGGACAAACACAGGCACGTGACTTATTCGTTTACCAAACTCCATTAATAAATCGCTGACTCGCGGGTCAGTGCCTGGGTGCGGCATTACGTCGACAATGATTTGCGTAAACACATCATGGAAATGCAATGCGCAAAACATCTCCGGCTCTTCAATTGCCTCAAGCATATCTGACGCAAGCAAGAAACTCGTATTGCTGGTAACAATCACCCCCTTGTCTAAGCGAGGTGTTAAGTCGGCGTAAAACTTCTTTTTTATTTCGATATTCTCAATAACCGATTCACTTACTAAATCGATATCTTCAACAGCATTGTGAATATCATTTGTGGCAATCAAGTTTTGCGTCACAAGATCAGCCTGTTGTTGCGAGATCGTACCCTGCTTTAAAAAGCTTCGGCTTAGCTTCGCTTGCATCTTTTGGGCGTACTCAAGCTGTTCATCGCTAATATCGAACATCCTAACCTTGAAGCCGTCTAAGGCGCAGCGCAATGCGATGCGCAGACCCAATGTGCCTGCGCCCGCAACCATTACGGTTTTTATATCTTCAATGGTTTTCAATATTAGCTACCGTAAGCAGCTTGATTGAATTGATGTTGAAAGAAATCGCCGTTTCCAAACATAAGGTTTATCATCATCATACGCTTATGATAATGCCCAACGTTGAGTTCATCGGTTAAGCCCATACCGCCATGCAATTGAATGGCTTCATCGCCAATATGTTTGCCGTTTTTTGCAACGAGAGTCCGCAAAGCATTTATCATTTTCGCAGCACGCTGAGGCGTGGTGCGCTCGTCGGTAAGTTCTACCAATGTCCCAACAAGCAATGACTTCGCTTGTTCAGCAGACATAAAAGTATCAACCATTCGATGCTGCAAAGCTTGGAACGAACTGATGGTAACGCCAAACTGCTTACGAGTTTTGGTGTACTCAACAGTCGTTTTATTAAGCACTTCCATAATGCCGACGGCTTCGGCACACAAAGCAACGTGCGCAATATTTAGTACTTGGTTCAACGCGTCAGTAGCCGCTCCAAGTTCACTTATCAGGGTTGCACTCGCGTCGTTGAACTTGATATCAGCAACCTGTTGGCCGTCCATTAATGGGTAGGCACTCAAGTCAACACCACTTGCATCAGCATCAACTAAAAACAAGCTTAGACCGTCTTCGTCAGTTTGATCACCACTGGTGCGCGCCACCACAATAAGCTTAGCCGCATCAGCTCCACCGAGTACTACACATTTCTCGCCGTTAAGCGAATACGTATCACCGGCCTCGCAGGCCGTTGTTGCGACATTGCTCGCATCAAATCGCGCTTGTGGCTCATACATGGCTACTGCGCCCATTAGGCTACCATCGATTATTTGTGGAATAAGCTCAGCTTTAATCGCGTCGTTATTACTGCGTTCTAACAGACCACCAAACATAATCAAGTTCGGGAAAACCGGTTCAACAACCAAAGCCTTACCAAATTCTTCCATGATGGCGGCAATATCAATAATGCTACCGCCATAGCCACCGTTTTCTTCAGAAAACGGCACCGATAACCACCCGAGTTCAGCAAAGGTATTATAGTGATCTTGGCTATAACCTTTTTCTGATTCTGCGCCTAAGCGACGTTGGTCAAAGCTGTAATTGTCTTGCGCCCATCGGACGATGCTTTCTTTGAGCAAATTTTGCTCTTCACTGTATTCAAAATTCATTACTTAATCCTCTACTACAAACCCAAAACGGCTTTGGCAATTACGTTACGTTGCACTTCATTCGAACCACCATAGATAGTAGCGGCGCGGCCATACATATAAGCTCTACGAGAATTCGAGCCAGCTCTATGAAGCTCATTCTGGAAGTTATCTAAGTGCAATGAGCCTGAATACGCGCCAATGGTTTGCATGCGCAGCTCTTGCAAGGCCTGCTGAATTTCAGTGCCTTTGATTTTCAATAATGATGATTCTGGCCCTGGTGTGTCGCCAGACGAGAGCTTAGCCAAAACACGCAACTCCATGTACTCTAGCGCCATCAATTCAATCTCGATATCCGACAGACGAGTTTGAAATTGCGGGTCATCAATCAATCGACCTTTATAATTAGTTTGCTGTTCGGCCAGTGCGATGATGTCGCGTAACCAACGGCGACTATCAGCAACGCCAGCGATTGAAGTGCGTTCGTGCGCGAGTAAGGCTTTAGCGTAAGTCCAACCTTGATTCTCAACACCGATTAAGTTTTCTTGCGGTACACGAACGTTGTCAAAAACAACCTCGTTTAGCGAGTGATGATTATCGATTGAATGAATTGGGTTAACTTGAATACCTTCCGACTTCATGTCGATCAACAAAAAGCTAATGCCCTGCTGACGTTTTTCGAAGGTGCCAGTTCGAACTAGGCAGAAAATCCAGTCGGCGCTTTGCGCATAAGTAGTCCAAATTTTGGCGCCGTTGACAATGTAGTCATCGCCATCTTTAGTAGCTTTGGTTTGTAAAGCCGCTAGATCAGACCCTGCACCCGGTTCAGAGTATCCCTGACACCACCAATCTTCACTGCTAAGGATACGTGGCAAAAAGCGTTTCTTTTGTTCATC
>CAKZRZ010000248.1 GCA_937918955.1 uncultured Arenicella sp. | reverse complement strand
AAAGCTACGTGTTGCCGATCCGGGATATTTTGCATAAGCGAGGGATTAGCTTACTAGCCGACTACGAAGTTTAATTTAGTTAGCTTTATGCATTTAATAGAGTGTTAGCTAATAATTCTTTTATATAAGCAAAACGGCAGTAGTTTGATTATGGCCGCGATCAAACGCCAGCGCTTGGTGATATAGACAATGCGTTTCTTTTTTCTAATCGCTGCATAAATTTGTTTAGCGGCTTTTTCAGGGGACGCAACCCAGAAGACGCCTTCTCCTTGTGCCATCGGCGTATCGACAAAGCCTGGCCGAACGTCAGTAACCGTAATCGCTCCACTTCGACATTCCTTGCGGCAGGCGAGCCCTTCGAGATAGGACGATACATATGCTTTTGAGGCGTTATAGCTCATAAAAGGACCGCCTCTAACGGCTGCCACTGAGGATATCCCAATAATGTGTCCTGAACCTTGTTCCTGAAAGTACTTATAAGCAAGATTTGCAATGGTAGTGAACCCGGCCACATTGACTGATACGGTTTGCATTTCTTGCGATAGTGGCAGCTTTTCGTCGATACTGCCGAAGCCTGCATTGATTACCACAGCATCAACTGTTCCCATTGCAGATACCAGCTCATTGAACGCACTTACGCTTTGCTCAACATTGCTGACATCAAACTGTGACGTATAGCAGGGTGAAGATATCTCTTGTTGTAAAGATTCGAGTAGCTCTAATCTGCGGCCAGTAACCCCAACTAGAGATCCTGAAGATGCCAACTCTTTGGCCAAAGCCCGCCCAATTCCTGAGGTTGCTCCGATAATAATTATATTCATTTAACACTTATCAATGATGCTAACTTATCCATAACGTTAGCATAGTGCAGAGAAGACTTTGTTCGAATAGCCAAGGTTTCAGGCTTTTGCTCCGACCCTTGAATAGATGTGCTTAAATATTTCTTGGTAAAAGCAATATTTTTTGTAACCTTTTGCTTCGCCATGCGTATTAATAATTGAACGGCAACAAAAACACACATAAAAGGCCACAAACTTGATGAAACCCTTGTTTCAAAAATTGGTTAAACAACATCAGCAGCGAGTCTACTCGCAAGCAATGTTTATTTTGTCAGACCAAGGTGACGCGGAAGATGCAACGCAAGAAACATACGCACGCTTGTGGAGCACGATGCATGAGAAAGAATTTGATGCCGAGTCAGCTAAAGCATGGCTATTACATGTGGTGAGAAACATTTGCATTGATAAGTTGCGCCGCCGTCGACCGCAAAGTGAAACCGAGTTAGATGATCTCGAGAATCATGGCTCACACAGCAAGCCAGTTGCACAATTAATGACTAAACAGATGAGTGCTTGGCTGAATAACGCGATTGAGCGCTTAAAGGAGCCTTATCGTTCCTTGATTATATTGGCCGACTTGCAACAACGCTCAATTAAAGAGGCTGCCAAGGCGCTTGATTTGAATGAGAACCAAGCGAAAGTTTACATACACCGAGGCCGCAAGCAATTACGTGGTTTTCTGCAAGGTACCGAATTATGAAAAATAGAGAAACAGATTATTTAGACAAACTATTTGCGTCGTCGTCTGATGTTACCGATGAGGTCGAGGTAGAGGTAGAGGTCCCTCTCTTGGATATGCCTGATGGCTTAAGTGAAAAGCTATACCTAATTGCCGAATCAGCTCCAGCTTCTTCTGCTATTGGCCAAGCTAGCGATGCTTCTCTTAAGGCTGATATTGCTAATAAGTCAAACGTTGTTAGCTGGCCAAAGATTGTGAACTGGCCAAAGTTAAGCAGCATTGCCGCTAGTTTGTTTATCGCCATTCTTGGATTTCAATTTTACCAGCAACACCAAACCTTGAAGCAACTTGAGCAAGCACAAAGCGACTTAGCGACGGCACTGCACTACTTAGGCGAAGCCAATCGCATCACCAGAGAACAAGTTGGAGGTTCACTAAACGAGAACATCAACAAAGCAGGAGTGGTGCCTGCAATGTCGATAGGCATTGACGCCGTGCGGCCGAAGCTTAAGAAAACTAAACCAGAAAAAACCAAACCCAGAAAAACGCAAATTTAGAGAACCTAATCCTGCGATTACTTTCACTCAAAGAGGACTTTATGAACAATTTAAAACGATTCTCAACACTATGCTTTAGCGCCTTTGTATTGCTAACGGCAAACTATGCCAATGCGAAAGGCCAAATAGATTTCGCTGATTTATCGGAGCACTACGGTGAGCCTAAAGTTGAAATTAACTTAAGCTCTGGCCTTATGAAACTGGTCGGTGGATTTGCTAAAAGCGAAGACCCTGAAGTAGCGAATATCCTATCAGGTTTGGAGTCTATTAAGGTTCGAGTTTATAACCTCAATGGTGAACTTGAAAAAGCAAGTTCAACTGTCGATCGAGTAAGCAGTGAGCTCCGGGCCGATAAATGGGAAACACTCGTTACTGTCAATAACAACGAGGAAAATCAAAAGGTTCGTATCTTCAGTAAATCAACTAGCGACGTCATCGATGGGGTTGTGGTAATGGTGGTTTCACCTGAGAAAGATGCAGGCGAAGCCGTATTCATTAACATTGTCGGAGAAATCGACCCTGAGAAAATCAGTAAAGTTGCTGAGACTCTAAACGTCGATATTAATTAAGCCAATGAAAGCACTAAAAATTTGTTTAATCATCATTGCTACCCTATCGCTCGTTATTGGAACTGGCTATCTTTACGCTTCGAGTGGTGTTAAGTCGAAGCTAGGTTACGCCGAACTTGCAATACCAAAAGACGACAACATAAGGCCCGTGCTCTCCTTTAACTTGGGCCCTGGCGGCGTAAAGCCCGCCCGCTGGCTACTCGACAAAATTGTGAACAATGTCGATCATGGAAGGCAGGTACCCGAGCGCTTGTTAAAAAACGCGATCAATGAGATTCAAGCTGTACAGCTGCGGGTTTACGAAGTCGATAACTCGCGAAGTGTGTTTGACGATGCAATAAGTGAATCGATTCGTTCTTTAAAACAGAAGAACTGGCAGACATTGGCGAGTGTGCGCGAAGACGATGTGAAAATAGAGGTAATGCAATACACAAACGGCGAACAACTTGTTGGTTTGTCATTCATGGCGAGTACATCCGAAAACGCAATGTTCTTAAACTTGATAGGGCCGTTTAATCCTGAGGCCATCGCGCAAACTGTTAGTCACTAAAATTAAGTTCGGGATGAGGGCTGTACCCAGCTTCCCAAACATTAATTTACTAACTCGCTTGAGTATTAGCGTATGATTGGCCAAAGTTTTGATGTGCAAGGATTGAGAAATGAACATGCCCGATGGGTTCTGGACAACGCAATTACAAGGGAATATCGCTGACGAGTTTAGCCGGTTTTTAGGTGACGCCACTTTTGAAGCACACTTAATTGGGGGTGAGCAAATCGATGATGAATATCCTGCGCTGCTATCCTCTGCAAGAACAACAATACTCGCAGAAAGCCAAATGTTTTTCGATGAGCCTTGGGTCAATATAGAATATCAAGACAGGGAAAGAGAAGTTGCTCGGCTTTACAATGAGTACCGCGATATTATTAGCTTGAAGCTGGATGCAGATGGCGCTGATATGGATGAGTTGTTTAAGATAGATCGCCAAACAATGTATGACGAATTTCCTGATGCATGGGATAGCCCGGTTGCTTATGAGCTTGGGGAGCGTGTTCACCTTTGGGTTGAGCCGAACCACACTTGGTTTTTAGGAGAGTTTCAAGAAGATAAAGAACTGCCCATTGAGATTCGTTTTGGCCGATTTAATGCCGATGATATGAAAAAGCTTACTGAGCACATGCGGGCATTCTCTGCTTTCTAAGTTTGTTTTTTTATAATCTATAAAAACTGTTTAAATGAAGAGATTCTTTTCAAACGCGTTAAAAGTCGTTGCGTCTGCTTGCTTACTGCTAGCCTTGCTTGTCGCTATTTTATTTGCCCAGCGAATCTATACTATTTATAAGCCGCCGATTAATCATGTTCTGTTTTGGCTTAACGATGATGAAGTTCATTCGAAACTACAGGCTCGCATATCAAGTGGCGTAGATGTAAATCAAGTTAACAGTCATGGCCGCGCGCTTATTCATCTCGCCGCAGTATATGGTACGCCTGAAAGCTTACTCGTGTTACTAGATGCCGGCGCTTATATATCGACTCCTAATAATTTTGGTCAGACTGCACTTCATTTAGCTGCCGATGGCGGTTCCGCCGAAAACATACGCGTACTTTTACGTAACGGTGCCGATGTAAACGCCAGAGATAAATTTCAAATCTCTCCTTTGCATAAAGCGGTTAGCTTAGGCGCAAGCGGTTTTTCTAAGGGGGGCAATGTTGCCCTTTTGCTTTCGTCAGGGGCGGATGTCAACGCTAGGAATGACAAAGGTGAAACGCCGGTACATTGGGCGGTCACATCATACTATTTAGAATACTCCTTGCTGCCGTTACTTAAGGCAGGTGGTAACCCTGATAGCATCAATAATCAAGGTGAAACTCCTTTGCACCTGGCATCAAGACTGGGGATTAAACACGCCGCAGAGTTATTATTAGAATATGGCGCAGATGTCACTATTCGTGATAAAAATGGCAATACAGCATTTGATAATATACTCAAATTACCGGAACCTTTTCCGGTAGGTATTGTGGAAAAGTTAAGCTCGATAGATTAAGAACAGATGTTCCTGGTGGCCTTAGTGTGATCTTTATAATGCACTTGGTGTGTTTGACCAATGGTGTATTGTATGGAGCTTGGTTTAAATTAAACATTAAACAAGCGCAAGATAAAGTAGCCTCCTAATTTCGCAAGCTAAGGTTGGTAGCGAAGAACTCATGGCTTACATATTTTGACTAGCAACAACCAGGTAGGGGAATTTGATATGGAACTATCAATCAGTGAAAGCACCTTGAGCCGAAAGGCGCGAATTATCATCGGCACTATTGCCTTCATTCAAGGGCTTGGACTATTCTATTTGCATCACGCGCTAGACAACCAGCTCTGGCCATATGGCAACTCTATTGCTATCACTGTTATTGGGATGCTTTTTATCGCGGTGCCGAGCATGATTGTGATGAGCTATCGCGATGATTACCAAGCTAAGCGTTACTGGCCTTGGATAATTACCATGTCGATAATTTTTCTATGGTTGGCTTACTATAATGGCGCTAGCTCCGACAGTGTAAGATTCTACGGCGAGCGTTTCTATTTTATCCCCGCCTGCATACTGTTCGCCTTTATCTCATTGTTCTTTCTAAAAGCTTGGATGCGAGATGGTCACTGGCCTCCAAAATATGAAACACAGTTTGGTTTTTCTTGGCACAACTTTTTGGCCTTTGCATTGGCTTGGCTCTTTACCTTGATTTTTTGGCTAGTATTAATGTTGTGGGGGACATTGTTTAAAATAGTCGATATCGATTTCTTTCACGATCTATTTAAAGAAGAGTGGTTTTTCTACCCCGTGATGAGCGTCGCATTTGCGTATGCGGTGGTAATTTTCAGAACTAAGATTAATGCGGTTGGTGCGGTACAACGAATATTGCGCGCGCTCATTTCAATTCTACTTCCGCTGTTACTGTTAATAGCGGCAATGTTTGTAGCCGTCTTACCATTTACCGGCGTCGATCTAATTTGGCAAAAAGGTTATGGCAGCGATACGATTCTGGGGTTTGTTGGGCTGACTCTATTCTTTTTTAATGCGGTATATCAAGATGCCAAAAATGAACCCTATAGTAAACGGATAAGTATATTACTTAAATACGCTTTACTGGTTCTAAACGTGCTAGTGCTGCTTGCTGCGTATGGTATTTACTTAAGAGTTGCGCAATACGGTTTAACAATCGAGCGTATTTTAGCAATGATCTTAGTTAGTGTTTTGTTTGCTTATAGTGCGCTCTACAGCTTGATCATTCTATTTAAATCGAAGTATTGGCAAGATTATTTCGGCAAGGTGAATACCATGCTGGCGTTGCTGGTGAGTTTGATTGTGGTGTTACTGTTTACGCCAGTACTCGATATGTCTCGCTTGTCGGTCAATAGTCAACTCGCTCGGCTAGAGCGTGGAGAGATCACTTTAGAGGCATTTGATTTTCCGTACCTTGCTCGAACCGGTACCTACGGGTTGCGAAAATTAGATGAGTTAAAAAAGCGAATAGAAATAGCCGACAATGAATTAGTGATCAAAAGAATCGATACAGCAATAGAGAATAAAAACCGGCGTTACTACCGGCTCGACACGGTAATAGACCCCGAGTCATTGGCCGATGTGGTGGAGGTATTTCCGATCGACACTGAAATATCCAAAGATTTTTGGAGCCTTGCTGCTGAACATACGGGTGTGACCCAGGTATGTTTGCGAAATACCTGCTTGTTGCTCGCAGTAGATTTAAACAAAGACGGTATTGACGAGTACATATTATTCAGGTCATCTGGCAATGGCTACGTATATACATCACGAATTTATAAAAAGGGCGGTGACGAGGGCTATATATCTCAGGAAACTCTGAAAAAAGCCGTTTTAAATGGTCACTAGTCTCATTTAACGAATTTTAAGCAAAGCCACTCCCGTTATTAGTTAATTTGTCCTGCAATCTGGCTTAATTGCCAAATTACAGGCGCACTGCGGCCTAGGCCGTCAATTCATGCCTCGACATATACACATTCGCAAGCGCGA
>CAKZRZ010000247.1 GCA_937918955.1 uncultured Arenicella sp. | reverse complement strand
GACGCCTTCTGATAAAGGCTGGCCATTCTTAGTAACCACAGCTTTGCAATTCAGTAGATCAACGGAATTCGGATCAACCCAATTCGGACCAATCGCCATTGTGCCGCAAGATGCATTATCAGCGATTGTATCTTGAATTTTGATTTTCCAATCTTTGACACGGCTATCCACGACTTCAAAACAAGCTGCGACGGATTCTGTGGCCGCGAGCACATCTTCTTCTGTTATGCCCGGTCCAACTAAGTCTGTTTTTAGCTTAAAAGCAATTTCAGCTTCTGCGCGCGGTAAAATCATGTTGGAGGTGTCTACGACATTATCCTTGGCCCACATCGTATCTGTCAGAAAACCAAAATCAGGTTGATTGACACCAAGCATATTCATGACAGCGTCAGAAGTGATACCGATTTTCTTTCCGATGTCTTTTTCACCATCCGCCTTACGCAATGCGTAAATGGCGAGTGAAATTTCATAGGCGTCATCGATGGTTAAACCTTCATAGGTTTCAGTCAAAGGGCCAATAGGCTCTCCGCTGCGTAGCGCATGATAAAGAGCATGCGCAGCAGCTTGGGTAATGTCATGAGTTGCCATTCTATTTCCCGCTATGCTCTTTGAGGAACGCGATAGCGAGAGGGTTGTAGAGTTCTGGGCGCTCATGTTGTGGCCAGTGACCGCATTCATCAAAAAGCTCCAGGCGCGAACCTTCAATGTCGGCATGCATCTTATCGGCCTCAGGAACTTCACCAAATGGGTTGTTACGTCCCCAAACAATAAGGGTTGGCTTTTTGATTTGGTTGAGCTGCTCCGACGTCATCATATTCCGCTGACGGATTTCCATATTTTGGAGGCAGAGCAGGTTATGCAGGTTTTTTTGAAACTCGGGCTGATGATAAATCACGTAGCGTGTCTGTACCAATTCCTCAGTTGCATCTGCATCGTCATGCATCAGGAGCTGAAGGCGCTTTCGCGTCAGATCAATATCGTCTTCCATAACAGCGGCCGTTGTTGACTTAATGAGGCGCTCCATAATAGCTGGGTTCGCTTTTGTCCCGCCAGCTGCGATGAGTTGCAATGAGCGAACGCGCTCTGGGTGGTTTAAAGTCAAGATCGCTGCGGTCCAGCCGCCGAGAGATTCGCCGGCCAAATGGGCTTTTTCAATGCCCATAGCGTCCATATAATTGATGACATGTTCAACATACCGGTGAATTTCAAAATTATAATCTGGTTTATCTGTGAAACCGTGGCCAAGCGCATCGATTGAATGGCATCTAAAGCCAGCCTCAACGTGTGAACGAATATTGCGTGTAAACGCTTCCATATGTCCCGAGGTGCCGTGCATCATGATCACGTCTTCACCTTCGCCAGCGATGAGGGCGCGTGTCTTGATGCCTTTGGCATCTACGTGTTTTACCTGAAATTCAAGACCCAATAGATCGTGCCAAATAGTCATAGTTTTCTCCTGTTAATTCTGTTCACAAATGAATACGCCCATTCCCGTCAGCCAATCGGGCATAGGGGAATAGGCAAGGGTTTTCCCGGTGGCAAAATTGATTGCGGAATGCATAACAATCCAATTTCGCAATTCGTTGGCACCATTGCCGGCAGTTTCGACGAGGGTGTCTTCGGAAATTGTTTCGAGCCATTCTTCAGTTTTTCCTTCGCAAAGGGCTCCAAGAAAAGCTTTGTCGAATTCTTCATTGAGTTGCGGCGGCGCATTGACAATGATAGCCCGTCGGCGCTTCTCATAGCGCTCCCAATCTCCGCGGCCATTTTTCCAGCTATCGACGAGGAAATCATCGTTATCGCTCTTGGGTTTGCGCCAATCGGGGAAAGGAAGTTGGTGCGAGAGTCCGCCACTGGCAATAATCGCAACCGTCATATCATCTGGCAACGATTGAACGGCGGCTTGAATAGCTTTGCCTAAGGCAAGGCAGCGTCTTAGCTTGGGGAGAGGGGGAGCAAAGCTATTGATCATGATAGGAACAATAGGAATTTGGTTTTCAAGCGTGAGATATTGAATGGCGTGGCTTATGCCGTGATCAATGACAAAGCGTGTTGAAAACGCCATGTCAAAGCCTTGGTCGAGTAAACTATTGGCTATGGCTAAAGCATTTTCCGGGCTTGTCTTTTGTGGACCTTTAGGTGTCCCATGCTCGCCGCTCGACTCTATCTCATCAACGCCGATGGCAAAGCTCGACATCATATCCAGCCAGTGTCCACGAAAGTGGTTTGAACCGACGACAATTGCGAGGTCGGGCTTTACGGCATGCACAGCAGCGCTAGCCTCATGGAGAGCATTTTTAAAATTATGGGCTTCGGGAAGATGATCGACCTTGGCCCATTGTGTATTCATGAGCGTCGTATGAGACGCGCCTATGCCGATAGTGATTTTAGCCATTAGCTCATCTTTCCAAAGTAATTTAGAACGCTTAACGTCAGAAACTTGGTTAGATGGCGAAGTTCGCTGACGGCGACGCAATTCATTCCAAGTGCGAAATCAACATTTGGCTGCTTAGCTTTCGCAAGGCCGATACGTGCGGTCGGAATGCCATATTGCCTTAAAATATTTGCATCGGTAGCTCCTGACATAAGCGTAAAGGGCTCATGTGGTCGGCCATTTAAATGCTCCCAAACCTGTGTGGTTGTTTGAATGATCGGATCAGAAGGTGATGTGTGAGACCCATCAATCGTTTGAACGCGTTTGGTCGTAAGGCTGAGGCCAAGTTGATCGCGAAACATCTCAATCGCGTCGACAAGTTCTTTTTCAACATCGTCGGCATTTTGCTGAGGTGTGAAGCGTAGATCAATCAGGAAACACGCAGCTTCTGGTGTAAAAGACGGCATACGTTTCCAGCCGGATTCCATATGGGCTATGTGACCTTGCGGGCGGCATAAAACACTGGCATTGCGCTCTGAATAGCTTTCAAACCAGTCTTCAAGTTTTAGGACAAGCCGGCTCGCATTGGCTATCGGATTATCATAAGGCATAAGATGGCGTGCGCCGACATAATTATGTTTGCCTGCCACCGCGACTTCCAGCCAAATAAAGCCAACCTCTTCCCAAGTTACTGACGTACCAGATTTTGCAATAATGGCGCCATCGATTTTGGGGATCTGAGACAGCATATGCGCGCACCCAGAGCCATGGCCAGAATTATGATCAAAACCCGCGCGCCCATGTGTCGGCATCCCGCCGGCTCCAAACCCGTAAATCAGATTGCCAGGCAGTTCGACATTAAGCTCTTTTAAAACTCTGGCCGTTTCAAGAATACAAGCGCCGTGACCCTTTGGGTTATGTGCGCCTAATCCAAAAATATGACCGTCTTTCACATAGGCTTTTGCGCGAAAATCGTCTCGCATTTCAGGACCTAGCCAAGGTAAGTCTTCTTCTTCGCTATTACTCGAGACCGTATCAATCGGCGCATAAAGCATAAGAGTTTTAGAATCAGCAGACCCTTCAACCTTTCCAATAGCATTAGCTTGCGAGTCGCTAATTTTTTGTGTCTCAGCCGCAATGCCATAGCTTTGTAATTTGTTGCAAAGATAGCCAGCCAAAAGTGCTTCCTCGCCGGTTGGCGAGGCTATGTTGACCATTTCAGAAAGTGTTGCTGTTAGGCTTTCATCTGAAATCAAATCGTCGATATGTGCGCTAAGGCTCAATCAATCTTCCCATTGCGCATCTTTAGGAGCTCCGACCCACGTTCCGGAGACTTTAAGCAGGAAATCTACGAAGAGGTTTTTTACAAAACGAACGGGGTTCATGACGACGCCTTTTTCATTACTTCGTCATGGGGTTGTTGGAGAAATCCGTGGACAATATGGAAATAGTGTTCAGGCCGCTCTTCTTGTAAATGATGCGACGAAGCATCGAGCAAATGTAGTTGTCCGCGTTGCACCATATTCATGAGCATAAGCGGGTAGTCAGGAGTTAAGAAGTCATCCTGCAATCCCCAGCAAAACAGTGTAGGGCAGGCAACGTCCTTAAGTACGGGTTCCATTTCTTGCCACTCACCTCGAGGGCTATCAGTATTTGCCGCCAGCGCCATTTCTTCTGGATTTAAACTTTGTTCAAAACGCATTTTGACGGTTTCTTCCGGGATAAGTTCAGGATTGTACCATTCAAGGCGCGCCATGAGCTGACGCATTTTGTCAAGCGTTGGGCCTTCGTCGCCGCCATAATAAATATCCCGAGCATTGCGACCTCGACGGCCACCTTCTGGCAGTGGGCACAGTGGGCCACGGAATACTGGCATTGACCCGGTAATGGTCAAAGAACGCACTCGGTCAGGAAAGCGAGATGCTAATCGAAGCGCAATTGTACCGCCCCATGAATTGCAAACGAAGTCGGCTTTATCAACGCCGAGACTATCCATTAGCCGTGTAATGGACTCGCTATGATAATCCCACATTGGTCCCGTGATAATATGCTTGCTGGACTGACCATATTGAAGAAGGTCTGGCATGATGACACGATAATGCTCAGCGAACATATGTGATACTACGGCAAAATCCGACCATGCGGTGCAGCCTGGCCCCCCGCCGTGTAGGAGGAAAACCACGCGGTCTCCGCTGCCTTTTTCAATCGTGTAATACTCGTCTTTTCCAGCCGCAATCATGCGACCTTGGGGAGCTGGACCCGGATTTAGGCTAACTAGTTTATTGGACACGCTATGGCTCCTGATTGGATTTTTTTTGAAAAGGGTGCTCATCCGTGAATAGCTTGCGCCATTCTAAGATTGATATGTCTGGCCTGTATAACCGCTCTGGCGGAGCGTTAGTTTCTTCTACCATCCAGTGATCTTGGGCGGAGAAATTTCCATGGAACATCCATCGGATTTGAAGCAAGTATTGTAGATAGTAGAGCCACTTTTTGATGCCGCTTTTGAATTGAATCATAACGCCGACATACTTTGTTTCGTCCACATCAATTGGAACATAGAATTCATAGTGAATGAATTTTGGATAAGCGATCCGCAGCACGCCCGGGAGGGATATTGAAGCAAAACCCGTAAAATCTTGCTTCTTGATATATGGGTCGGTTTTACCGCCGCCCGTATTGCCCATAAACTTACCCTGTTTTTGCGTTGGTTTGATTTTAAACCAACGCTCATTTGTCCATTTCCCTAGACCCGGATAATCTGCTTCCCAAAACCGCTCATCTTCAACGCGGTAAAGCCATTGATCTTCTCTTTCGATATGAATTTTGTTCCATGTCGGCATAACCTTCATAATTCGCCATATCGAAGTTCGGTGAAGGTACTTCGCATGTCCTTCATCAAACCCGTTCTCGGCATAAAGACGCCAATCCCCAGCACGATCCTGCATTCTTCCGCCAACAGCATATTTAGGTGGGTTCACAAGTTCAGCGGGTAGCTGCTCTTTGAGTGGGTGAGGTGGTTTATCGCCGACATAAACCCAGATCATGCCGAGGCGTTCTTCCGCAGGGTATGTTTTCACAGCCGCCTTACCACACATTCGCGAGTCGGGTCCGTCTGTAATTGCGGCTTTCAAGTCGCCACTGTCGAGATCGAAGGTCCAGCCATGATAAGGACATGAAACCGTACCAGGCCACCATTGCTTGCCTTGTGAAAGGCGAACCCCGCGATGGGGGCAACGGTCATGCAAAGCCTTTGGTTTGCCATCTTTACCGCGTTGGAGCATAATTTTTTCACCGCACAGTTTGATAGCTGTCGGCTTTTTGCTTTTGAGTTTACGGGCCCAGAGTACCGGGTACCAATAGTTGCGTAGCCCTTGTTTGGCCGCTTCATAGTCCGGAAACGCACTCCAATCCCGACCGAGATCATATTTTTTAGCTTGCGCTTTTTCTTCGGGCGTCATGGATTTATTCATTGAATTAACTCCCCAAAACCAATTTTGATTTTGTATAGGGCTTGCTCAAGTCATCGTAAAATATTATAGATTGATAGATACGATAATAAAATATGATATATGAATTGGAGACAAATTGGATTTTCGGCGTATTCAACATTTCGTGCATGTTGCCGAACTCGGAAGCCTTTCAAAGGCCGCGGAGCGACTTAATATCGTGCAACCGGCTTTGTCACAAAGTATCAAGCGGCTTGAGGATGAACTTGGTGTTTTGCTTTTTAATCGTAGCAGAAAAGGTATGGCACTGACCGATTCGGGTTTGACTTTTCTCAATCATGCTTATGGAATACTAAACCAGTATAATCGTGCTAAGGAAAGTTTATCGACAAAGGATGGTGATCCTCAAGGTCTCGTCTCGGTTGCGATGACGGCAAGTTCGCTAGAGGCGCTCACAGTACCACTCGCAAAAAGCCTCATGCAGCAATATCCAAAAATCAAACTGAACATAGAGTCTGGTCTGGCTGCCAACATCCAGCAATCATTTGAAGCAGGTGATTATGATCTGGTTGTCAGTCATCTCGTAACTGCAAGTGCAAGCATTCACATCGAAAATCTAATAGAAGAAGAGCTCTTCTTGACCTCCCCCTATAATCCAAACAATCTGGGGACTGACATTGAATTCAAATCATTAGAAGGATTGTCTCTTATCATTCCGCAAGATCGCCACGGCGTTGCTCCCGAAGTGACCAAGTATGCTCGGGAAGGTAATATCAAGCTTAAAACGGCTCAGGTAGCCGGAACTATGCATGGCACTCTTCAGCTTATAGAGGCGGGAGTCGGGCATTCGTTTCTTCCTTGGTCTGCTATTCATGAACGTGTCCAGCAAAACCGTATTTCTGCTCGGAAGGTTGTGAGCCCAAGTTTGCATCATACGGTTAGCATGGTCTATCCAACCCATAGACCGCTCACCCCCGCTACTATCGCTGTTATGGATCTTATTCGGCTGGCCGCAAGAGAAGTCTATAACAAAGGAAATTGGGTTGGCAGATTGTTACTGTCTTCAAGATAATGTAAATACATGAAGAATCACGCAAGAAGTAAATTTTATTGGAGTCCTTATGTCAAATATACTGGTGAATTCGCCTGTTATTCCAGTTGTTGCTATTGAAGATTCTGATAGTGCCGTTGGTCTTTGTGAGGCCTTACACGAGGGCGGGATACATGCAATCGAAGTAACCTTGCGCACATCTGAAGCTATCAAGGCTATAAAAAATATCAAAAAACACTGTCCAAATATGATTTTAGGTGTCGGCACTGTTTTGACACCTGAAGATGTTTTGCGTTCCGAAGGTGAGGGTGCTGACTTTTTAGTGTCGCCTGGATTGTCTCCCAAGTTACTGAAAGCGCTTCAGTCGACAAAACTGTTAGTATTGCCGGGTACGGCAACACCATCTGAAGCCCTGAGTGCGTATGAAGCAGGTTTTGATAAAGTTAAGCTTTTCCCGGCTGGTGCAGTTGGCGGCGCGGCATTAATAAAGTCGGTTTATGCCCCAATGCCAAATATCAGCTATATGCCAACGGGTGGTGTACGTTTGACAAATATGAATGATTATCTGTCATTGCCAAATGTTTATGCCGTTGGCGGGACTTGGATTGCTTCTTCATCTCTCATTAATGCCAAAGATTGGGATACCATCCGCGCGAATGCCCAA
>CAKZRZ010000246.1 GCA_937918955.1 uncultured Arenicella sp. | reverse complement strand
AAGCCAATCGTCAGGTGCGCCTTCGGGCTTGACAAATAAGGTAATGATTTGCGCGCGTTCTGAACACTGCTCAGCAAGCCACCTTAGTTCGGCGAGCGAGGCTTTGGTGCAAACGCAATGTGGGTGTGCAAACATCACAAGCGAATAAGGCTTCGAGTGAAAACTCTGAATGGTGGAGAGAGCAGATGGCTCTATGATTGTGTGGGGTTGTGCACGCGGTCCTGCATCCGTTTCGTGCGTCATCATCAAGTTCATTCCAAATGCAATTCCGAGTAGCCATAAACATGCCGCGCTAAACACGATTAGCCTTTTCAACGCAGATTTTGGAGCAGAATGTTGTGTTGAACTGTAACGCTTGTTGAGCATGCGGAACATGCGCCGTTTGGTTTTAGCGGAAAAAGCGAATAAGCGTTTGAGTAAGTTCAGAAATGTTTTTTTCGTTCCAAGATATGAGAAAATTGGGAAAAACTCTGTTATTCCGAACGAGGTGAGAAATCCATACTAATGAATAATGAGCAATGAAGAATTAAAAGTTAGAGGCATTGCCCACTCTTAATTCTTCACGCTCAATTATTTACTCTTTGACGCTATTTTTCTTTACTTGACAAGCATCATCTTTTTCGTCTGCACAAAGTTGCCTGCTTGCAAGCGATAAAAATATATCCCGCTTGAAAGCGTGTTGGCGTTGAAGGTGGCACTGTAACGCCCACGCTCTTGACGCTCGTTGACCAGTGTAGCGACTTCGCGTCCAAGCATATCAAAGACCTTCAAACTCACATCGCTTGCTTTGGGGAGTTCGTAGGTGATAGAGGTCGTTGGGTTGAACGGATTGGGGTAGTTCTGCAAGAGGGCATATTTCGTGATGCGATTTTGAATGGCGTCGCGCACTTCAACGGTAACGGTTGGTGCGTAGTCGTGAATGGTGCCGTCAAAGTCAAATGAGCGTAGGCGATAGGTGTAGGTTTTGCCTGCTTCTACGCTTTCGTCAAGGAAGGCGTAATTGGAAGTTGATGCGGTCGTGCCGCGTCCGCGCAAGGCACGATGGCTTTGGTGAGACGCAATCGTTAAAAACTCGCCTTCGCCCACTTTACGCAAGACATCAAAGCCAAGGTTGTTTTGTTCAGATTGCGTTGTCCATTGCAGGGCGACGCCTTCCGCTGTCGGTCTGCCGTTGAACGCAGAGAGCGTAACGGGCAATTGGTTGTCGTTGACGTCCGAACCGATGGAAAAGTCGGAGAAACTGTTCAGACCGCTGATGATGATGAAGGGCTCGAGATACTCGACAGTCGCACTAATCGGAGTTTGGGAAACATCTTGCCACGGCACGGTATTGTTATTGCGTTTCAAGATGCGCAGAAGGTTGAAATTTTGAATGCCACTAACGCCAGTGAGGTCGAGAATGAGGTTATAGGAAAATGTGGAAAGTCCTGTTTGATTGATGGTCCAGAACTTATCGGGTGAGACGACATTAACGCCAGTCGGCAGCGGCGGCACAATGTTCGGGTTCGTGCCAGTTGCCGTCGTCAGCGAACCTGAACCTGAGTTCGAGACAAGATTGACGATGGCACCGGTTGAGCCCAAGATAAACCCGCCTGTCTCGCCTGAACCAATCGTAGGATTTTGAACATCATTGACGAACACCGCCACTTGGGTTTCGCTATTTTTCGTGATGTTTGGCACGCCGTCAAGGTCGGTGAGAATAATGGGAATCCTGTTGTTCTCGCACTTCAAGTCATTTAGAGAGCCATTTTGGCTGACATTCAGCGCACCCGTAATTTGATTGTTATTGCAGTGCAAGAGGACCAAGTTCGGCATATTTGTTACATCTAAACTCGTCAGAGAATTCGTATCACATCGCAAATCGATTAGAGAAGTGTTTGCGCTCAAATCCAAACTCGTAAAATTATTACTGTAACAATAAAGCGTGTCTAAAAGGGGATTGTTGCTCAAATCCAAAGTAGATAAGCCATTGCTGTAGCATGCAAGAACACGAAGGTTATTAAGATTGCTGACATCTAAACTCCCTATTGGATTGTTAGCAGTCGAGAGCAGGTCTAAATTGGTGTTACCGCTCACATTAACGGTTGTCAGATTGTTGCTGACAAGGCGCAAATCTTTGAGTAGAGGATTGTTACTAACATCGATTGCAGAAAGTTGATTGAACGATGCGCGCAACACCTCTAACAGAGTATTACTTGAGACATTGAGAGATGTCAATAAATTAGATCGACAACTCAACTCTTTGAGACTGGTATTTGAACTAACATCTAAGTTGCTCGGACCAAATTGATTATTGTCGCAATAGAAAATTTCTAATGCGGAGTTAGAGGACAAATCTAAGTTGGAAAGTAGATTGTTATCGCAAATCAAGGTTTTCAATCCTGTGCATCCACTTACATTCAGAGAAGTCAAGAGGTTGTTTTTACATAGCAGAGTTTCCAAAGAAAGGTTATTGCTACAATCCAACGTATTCAAGGCTTTATTACTGCAATCCAATGTTCCCGTGATGTCGCAATATGAGCAAAAGAGTTGTTCTAAAACGTTGCTACCGAAAGAAATGCCCGTCAGGGAACCGTTATATTCGCAACTTAAATATCTCAAGGAAGGGTTCTGACTGACATCTAACGTGCCCGAAAGGTTATTGAAGGAGCAAGCAAGTTCCTCCAGAGACGGATTTTGGGTTACATCAATTGTTGAAAGAGCGTTATTGTCGCAAAATAGCGTTTTCAATTGTCCATTTGAGCTCACATCTAAACCCGACAAGCCACAACCTGAACAAGACAAATTGACCAACTGTGAGTTCTGGCTAACATCTAAGCCGCTTAAAGGATTATTAGAAATGGATAAAATTCGGAGGTCTACGTTGGTTGATACGTCAATAGAACTGAGCGAGTTTTGATAGCACCACAATTCAAGCAAGTTCGTCAACCCCGACACATTTATGGCGTTGAGTGAATTATTGTTGCAGTAGAGGATTTGTAACTGATTGAGCGCGCTCACATCAAGGATTATCAAAGAATTGCCTGAGCAATTCAACTCCGTTAGGTTGGTAAAGTCTGCAATCCCTGTGAGGTCGCTGATGCCCTGCGAGGAGCAATCCATCGTTGTGATATCCACAATGGCGGGAGATGTGAAAGTAACATCGTTACCGCTTATTGTGGCATTGTAGGCTGTCGCCAAGAAGTTGCGAAAGTTCGCGTCAGGGACAGTAATCGTTTGCGCATTTGCGCTCATTGAAAACAGCAGAGCCAGAAGCAGTACAGTCTTTTTCATAGTAAGTTGAGTTTGAAGTTTAAGATGTCTGTGAGCAGCAGGAGCAATGTGAAGTTAGCAACTTCCGTGATGCAATTGTGAAGGTTGTGAGTGGATTTTACGATTACTTAATGCAAGAAGAAAAAGGCAACCGTTTCCGATTGCCTTTCGTTTTTCCGACATGTGCTTATTGAAACAGCACAATCGTTTTAACCACCACTTGCCAGATTGCCCACAGCGAGGGAATGCCGACAATCGACCAACCGATGATGAGTTGAACCGTGTATGATGAAGATTTTGCTGACTGTGACATAAGTTAGGTCTCCTTTGTTAAGCGCGTTGCGTTTGTAAGTTCGTAGCCGTTTCTTCGACATGATGGAATTTCGTTTCCACTTCTTTGACGAAGTAGTTACAGATAAATCCAACCACCAACAGCCCTGCCATGATATACATCGTAATGTTGTAGGCTTCGGCTTTGGGCACGCCGCTGTTGATTTGATACTCGCGAATGTAATTGACGAGCACCGGTCCCAAGACCGCAGCGGTCGACCACGCGGTCAAAAGCCGACCGTGAATGGCGCCGACTTGCATCGTGCCGAACATATCTTTGAGGTAAGCAGGAATCGTGGCGAAGCCGCCGCCATACATGCTCATAATCACGGCGAAGAGCGCGACGAAGAGCACCACGCTCCCAAGTTGACCAGTCGTTGGAATCAAGGCGTAAAGCACGGTGCCGAGACCGAGATAAATCATGTAGTTAGTTTTGCGTCCAAGAATGTCGGAGAGCGACGACCAGAAGAAGCGACCGACGAGGTTAAAGAGCGAGAGCAATGCGGCAAAACCGCCCCCTGCCGCCGCCGCCATTTTGATAACTTGCTGTTCGTCTAAGCCCATGTCGCGGAATTTTTTGAGCAAGAACATTTCTTGAATCATCGGTGAGGCTTGCCCAAGCACGCCAATTCCGGCGGTAACATTGAGGCACAAGACGCCCCACAAGAGCCAGAACTGTGGCGTTTTAATTGCCATATCGGCAGTAACGTTTGCCGTTGTAACCATTTTCTTCGGCTGTGCGCTGGGCGTCCAACCTTCGGGTTTCCAATCGGGTGCAGGCACGCGAGCCGTAAATGCGCCGTAGAGCATAAAGGCAAGATAAATCAAGCCCATGGCGACGAAGGTTTCCCAAACGCCCATAGAGGTTGGGGTCTTAAAAAAGTTCATAAGTTCAACCGCCAGCGGAGAGCCAATCATTGCGCCGCCGCCGAAGCCCATAATTGCAATGCCCGTTGCCATGCCCGGTCGGTCAGGAAACCATTTCATCAGTGTTGAGACGGGCGAAATGTAACCCAAACCAAGCCCAATGCCCCCAATAACGCCGTAGCCGAAATACAGTATCCAGATGTTGTGCAGATAAATGCCAAGCGCACCGATTAAAAAGCCAGAGGACCAGCAAAGCGCGGAAACAAACATCGTCTTACGCGGACCTGAACGCTCTGCCCATTTGCCAAACACGGCGGCGGAAATGCCGAGCATCGCCAGCGCAATCGAGAAAATCCAGCCGATTTCGGGAATGGTCCAATCCACGCCTTTTTGCGATTCCGTAATGCCGATGAGTTTGGTCATGGGGATATTGAAGACAGAGATACCATACACTTGTCCGATACACAAATGAACGGCAAGCGCGGCAGGCGGAAAGAGCCACCGATTGTAGCCCGGTTCCGCAATCGATTTTTCGCGGTCAAGAAATGAAAGCATTGTTCTTCCTCCTATTGAGACATAGTTAATTGAGATGTTGCATCGTCAAAGTGTTCAGGACGATGTTTTGTTGATACTGATTTGAAAAAACTAAATTTGCAAAGCGATTTTTTGAATAGTTCGTTCTATCTTTCAGTAAAAAGTTTCATGTTCAAACATCACTTAGACCCTTGTAGATATGTCGTTTATCACGCCGCCGCCCGAATTAGCAGGAAAACTCAATGACTTTGGCGAACTCAAATTGCCGCCCGGTCAAGTCGTAACGCACAAATTTCCGGTGCTGACCTACGGCGAAACCGTCCATGTCGTGAAAGCCAACTGGAAATTTCGCTTGGAGGGATTGGTCGAAGAGCCGTTTGAATTTGATTGGGAATTTTTCATGAACCTGCCTCAAAAAACCATGACCGCCGATTTCCACTGCGTAACGCGCTGGTCGATGTTAGACAAAACTTGGACGGGCGTGCCGATTGCCGAAGTGCTGAAACTCGTTCAACTCAAACCCGAAGCCAAAGCCGTGATGGTGCATTGCTACGGCGGCTACACCACCAACCTCACGCTCGATGTCTTACAAGACGAAACCGTTATGCTCTGCCACTCGTGGGAAGGCAAACCGCTCACCCCCGAACACGGCGCACCGTGCCGACTGCTCGTCCCGAAACGCTACGCTTGGAAAAGTGCAAAGTGGGTCAAAGGATTTGAATTTCTTGCGAAAGATAAAGCCGGCATGTGGGAAGATTTCGGCTATTCCATGACCGCTAACCCTTGGAAAGAAGAACGCTATTCCGATTAACTATTCCGACTAACCATTCCGACCGATATATGACCGCCGTCCACGACGCTGAACAAATTTTACTCGCGCACTTAGGCAACTTTGGCGAAACAACCGTGCCGCTCGCTGATGCACTCGGACACATTCTGGCTGAACCGCTGATTGCCGATAGAGATTTTCCGCCCTTCAACCGTGTGGCGATGGACGGCTTTGCGGTTTCCTTTGACGCCGTGCAAGCGGGACAAACACGCTTTGAAGTTGCCTATACTCAATTTGCAGGCGCGCCTGAAAGCACCTTGCCGAATCCCTCGCTCGCCGTTGAAGTCATGACGGGTGCAGTGTTGCCCAAAGGTGCAACAGCAGTTGTGCGCATTGAAGATGTGGCAATTCAAACCAACGGCAGTAAAAAAATCATCGACATCAAAGCCATGCCTGAAGCAGAGTGGCAACATATTCACCTGCAAGGCTACGACCGCAAACAAGGCGGCTGTATCGTCAAACAAGGTGTGCGGCTTACGCCTGCGGAAATCGCGGTCGCCGCCAGCATCGGCAAATCCACATTGCGCGTTTATCATCGTCCGAAAATTGCCGTGGTTTCAACGGGCAACGAACTCGTGCCGATTGACCAAACACCGCTCTCGCACCAAATTCGCCAAAGCAACGCCTATACGCTTCAAGCGTTTTTGGCTGAAATGAACATCGCATCGGACCGCTTCCACATGCTCGACGACCGCAACGAAATGGAATCGCTTTTAGCGCGGCTGTTGAATGATTATGATGTGATTCTCACAACGGGAAGCGTTTCGGCAGGAAGCGTTGATATGTTGCCGTCTGTTCTTGCCCATCTTTCGGTGCGCCAACTGATTCACAAAATTGAACAACGCCCCGGAAAGCCCATGTGGTTTGGGCGAAAGGGATTGAAGTTTGTTTTCGCGCTTCCGGGAAACCCGGTCTCGATTGTGGTTTGCTTTCTCAAATATGTGCGCTCGTGGCTGTTGCGCTCAATGGGCGTTGAGCCTGAAATGCAACTTTACGCCTCGTTAGAAAGCGATATTATTTTCAAACCAAAACTCACTTACTTCTTGCCCGTCAAACTCTCCTCCAAACGCAACGGCTCGCTCGAAGCCCAACCCCTCAAAGGACACGGCTCCGGCGACTTTGCCAACCTGGTCCTGTGCGACGGCTTTCTCGAACTGCCTCCCGAAAAATCCATCTTCTACTCCGACGAACCCTACCCCGTCCTGCTCTATCGCGCCCTGCGCTAATCCGACGAACCCGACAAACCACCAAGCGACGATTGCCCTTCGACAATCCCTATCTCCTCCGCTGTTAAATCATAAAGTTTATACACCAACTCATCTATCTCTCGCTCCCAGTGCGTAGTGTCGGATTGTGCATTACCTCGCTTCGCTTCTAATATTTTATCTACCAATGCCTCTATCCGCCTTACAAAGGGCCGGTTCTCAGTAGTGATGGGGGGAAGTGGAAATGTTTCAATAAAAACGCCTTTCAATGCTATATCACCTGCACCTGTTCTATCAGCATGTTGATAAATATAATATTTCATAAATGTTGAATTTATGTTTCCTACAATATATTTTAAATTATTACCTGTGATAAAAAAACACGATGCTTCAACATATTTACCATCTCCATCAATCGTAAAAGATAAATTTTTACCAATATTCTTATTGATTATCTTCTCCTTCTCAAACTCGGGGTAGTAGGCACATTGGCGGAGTTCCCACCAGTAGTCGCCCTGGTCATCGCGTTTTTGAGCTTTTGCTTTGTAAGGCAAAAGTTGGTTCATTAAACTTGGCAGTAATTTTACTATTTCTTTTTCTGCTTTTTCCTCAATCAAGGGTGATTGAGTTACTTTTTTTGTCCAGCCGGCAGGAATCACTATCACCCACAGCCCTGCCCATTCGTAGTAGTACCGCTTTATATCTCTGCCACGCAAGATAGGCTTGATGAGGGCTTCGGTGCGTTGGCGTTCGGCTTCGTC
>CAKZRZ010000245.1 GCA_937918955.1 uncultured Arenicella sp. | reverse complement strand
CAGTTCATCCGGCAGATCGCGCAGCAGCCCGGGGTCGCCCCGCCCGTTGTAACGCACAAACGCGCGAACGCGATCTCCTCGCCTGGCAAGCGTCTCAACCAGATGGCTGCCGATAAATCCACCAGCGCCGGTGACGAGGATTGTGTCCATTTGTGTCATAATTTTATACTCCGACTTGGCATTTCTTTTGCTTAATTGTGCGCTGGTGCTATTCAAGTTAACCGATCAATGTTTCGTATGCTAGCAGTCTCCTCACGCAAGCGACGCAGTGATAAGCCAGAGTAGGTCAAGCGCCATAGACCAAATCCTCCCAAGAGGGTGACCATCATGTATTGAACAAGTTGAAACACAACAATATAAGCAATCGCTGCATCAGGTAAGAATCCTAAAGGGGTAAGCAGCGTGACTGTGACGAATTGAAAAATACCAATGTAGCCAGGCGTGGATGGGACAATACTTGCAAGGCTGAGCGCGCACAGCAGCAATAGAGCCGTTGCAACCCCAAATGCAAGACCGAGTGCTTGTGCTATTAGAATCGTGAACCATGTTTCTATAAGCCATATGATCACTGTTGTAGCAATGATTCGCACGACTTGCGAAGTATTCTGCAATGTGTAAAATCCTTGCAGTATATGTTGGGAACTATGGATGATGCGGTTGCGATAGAGAGGCGGTAAAGGAATACCACGAAGTATTTTCCCGATCTTCTTTCCAAACCTAGTTTCTGCTAACCTTCGCTTATGCTGAACAATATGTGTGATAAAAAACAACATTGCGATGCCGAGACCAGCCAAGATCACTGCCAGACGTGTTGCCGTGTAGAGCCATTCTGGCGCTTCTTCTATGATCGATAGAGCCAATAGACTGACCAAGGCGATTCCTGCAAGTTCGATAATTCGTTCAATGGCAACGGAAGTGAAGGCAAAGCTCTTGCTAATACCAACACAATAACTGACAGCAATTGATCGAATGACATCCCCTGAACGAGCTGGTAACAGACTATTGCTAAGATATCCGATCGCTGTAGCCCAGAACACAACTTGCCAATCCATATTATACTCATTTGTGAGGATTAACTGCCATCGCAAGGCACGTACAGCATATGATCCGCTGATGACAATACACGCTAAAGCAAGCAGAAATAGATTTGCACGTCGTGCTATAGCGAACGATCTATAGATATCAACATCTCTCAATGACAAAGCGAGCGCACCTACAGCGAGAATGACTATTAGCAACCACCACCAGAGACTTCTAATCGAAGGATTTTGCACCGGTGATCTTCCTCAGCGCTTTCGAGCAATTACGAACATAATATCGTATAGATTGAGATAAAAGTCAATTCGACCGAGTCCAGAACGTTGGATGATTTTGTATAGTTTTGGTCTTCTTTGACGAAGTACGAATAAGTTGTAGGCAACATTGTCTATACTTCTGAAAAAGCCACAGTAACGGTTTTGGATTGGCTCGAAACCGTATTTATTTAATAGTAGTGATATCGTGCGTCGCGAGAAATAGTGTATGTGGGTCGGTGGATGTATCATCCGCCAGCGATCTCGTTGAATCCTTGCTATCAAGCTATCGATATCTCCGGTTGTCAGAGCGATCAAGCCATCTTTAGGAATCATGAAGGATAGTTTCTCGATATACAGATGCGGATCACGTAAATGTTCGATTGTATCCCACATGCAAACAACATCGAAAATCTGATCAGAGAAATCATACTTCAAGAAATCGGACTGATAAGCATCGACACCGAGTACGTTGCGTGCATAACGAATGCTGTCTTCGGAAATATCTAATCCGATGGCAACTTTAAATCTTCTTTTTGCCAACTCGAGAAAAAATCCATAAGCGCATCCTATTTCGAGTAAACTATTGTGGCGCTCAATGTCAATGAATTTCTGTAATACCTCGAGTCGTCGTTGAAAGTTCTTTTGAATGGATATTTTGTCTGCGATATAGTTGCTGTACTCATCGCCAAAAAAGTAATTCTTTCGATAAATATCCTGTAATTCTTCGTCAGTAAGATTCATGTTGGCGAAAACATGTCCACAATTGGAGCATTGAACGATGCCCTTGTAAAGATGATTATGTTTTGAGTTATTGCAAATAATGCATTCCGGCATTAATTCATTTCCCTTCTGGCTTGTCAAGAATTAATCCTTGCTCCTTACTTTGTGCCCAATCTCGTCAATCGGCGTTTCAGGTTCAAAGTTTATCAATTCATCAACGATATAGTGCGGTCTTGCTTTGACCTCATCAAAAATAGCACCTATATACTCGCCGATAATCCCAAGAAAAATGAGTTGCGTTCCGCTAAGAACAGATATTAATATAACCAGTGTTGTCCAGCCAGATGGGAATGAATTGAGGAAAAAATACTGGATAGTGGTAATAATAGCTATAAGGAAGCCAATAATGGCAAAGGCAACACCTGTCAACACTGCAGCTTGTAGCGGTCGTTTACTGAATGATATTACTCCGTTAAGACCAAATCGTAGCAGGCGACTGAATGAATACTTACTTTTTCCTAAATTGCGTTTGCGTACACGAAACGGTATTGCAATACTTTTGAATCCCATCCATCCGAAAAAACCGCGTAAGAACAGATTTCGTTCACGAATATGTTTTTGAAACACCTTGGCGACTCGCCGTGAGATCAAGCGAAAATCCGCTGCTTTTTCGTTAATGGGGACTTGGGAAATCAAGTTTATCGCTCGATAAAATAGATTCGAGGTTAAGCGCTTAAGAAAGTTGATTTCAGGTGTGTCTTCGCGTATGGTATAGACAACATCGTAGCCTTCTTCGTAATACCGTAACATTATGGGGATAAGATCCGGTGGATGTTGTAAGTCGCTGTCAAGCATAATAAGAGCATCACTATCACTGTAATCTATGCCTGCAAGAAGGCACATTTGATGTCCAAAACGCCCTGTCATTGCTATTATACGTACTTTTTGGTCAACACTCGCGATTTCCCGTAATACATCAAGTGTGCCATCAGTACTATGGTCCACCACAAAACAGATTACCGAATCATACGAATCTTCAATCTCATCGATTACATTTCTCAGCTCAGTATAGAAAACTTTAATAACTTCGCACTCATTGTAAACAGGACTAACGATAGTGAGGGTTTTTTTCATAGTGATATGTTTATATGTCTATAACTAGATCAGGTATGCCTGGAGATCCCATTTCGACCAGTCGTCGTGCTAATGGTAAACCAAACTTATACTCTTCGCCAGTTGATAGTCGCAGAGTCAGCTGTGTTATAAGGTATGCTTTACCATCCCTGTATTGATACATGAGAAGTTGATCAATCGGAACTGGTTTGTTCTGTATTTGCAGCGCCGGACGTGAGGAGTCCGTGAAATCGATGGCAAAACGCATTGGTCCCCATCGATTAGTGACTAATGGTACCAGATCTCCGCGCTTGTAGGTCATTTGCAGACTATGGAACGCACTCCAAGGGGCCTCCATGGCCCCAAAGGCATACAACGAGAGGGCACTGTCACGACCAAAAAGACGTTCATCACTCTGATATGGTACAACAAAAGTGTTGAGTGGGAGCATTTCAGAGGGAGCGGATCTTAGAAGCGCCTTCATCTGCAACTCGTTGAGTCGGCTACGCTCGGCATATGTCCGCGCGAACCCTAAGGTGCAGATTGAGGCTAAAACCAGAGCCAGCGCAGTCCCGGCGACTATTGTCCGTCCCAGAAACAGAAGACGTATGTTACTAGCCAATAAAACAGCAGCACCAGCAAGTAAGGTCGCCATGCCGGCGGTCGCCGGGTAAAAAAAGCGTCTCTCGTAAAATTGCCATGTGGCTAGTGCATATGGAAAAACAAGACTACTCACAGTCCATACTGATCCTGTTAGAACGACTACGGCGGCAAGTATAGTCCATCTTCGAGTAGTATTTGGTTTATCTGTCCAAGTTAAGATCCCCAGAACGAGAAGTCCAGTAATCCCGCCAAGAATAAGCATTGCACAAGGTGATTCGCTAATTTCCGTGATGCCAAGCAAAAACGCTTCTCTGTATGTCGGTCCACCAAAAGTTATGAGCATCCATTCAATAGCTTTCGTATAACCAATTGCACGTTCAAACACTCTGCTTGGATCTAGGTCTAATACTCGATTTTGAATGACTGCCGAGTTTTTTGCTATTGCGATGAAATAAATCAGATTTGTAGCCAATAAAACCGTTATTATACCTATCATACGCCTAAATAAACACCAAGTCGTTTTTGATTGGTGTATCATGGCAACTAACATGAACATAGGGGGTAATATCAATATAGATACTCCATTTTCGCTAAATGCATATGAAAGTAGTAGAGTTATGGAACTTGTCATAATCCAAAAAAGGGGGGTTTTGGAGGACCCTAGACTGCGCCACATCGCGATTAACGATACCAGTGTCAACGTTGTTGCTAATAGGTATCCACCTGCACCGATCCAAAATGGCACTTCGTTATGTGGATGGACCAGGAAAATTCCTCCAGCTACGAGTCCTGCCATACGCGAGTCAAGCATCTCATATATCAAACGACCAAGTATCAATGCATTGATACCGGTAAGTAGAGCCATGAATATCCGTGCAACTAGCTCATGGTCTGGTACAAGTGATGCTATTTGTGGTAAGACAATCCAGGTGAGAAGACGTGCCGGAAAATTCGGATTTGACTTGAAGTCGAATATAGGCTTACGTTCACCCGTAATTAAATCTATAGCGAGGCTCTTAAGGCTGTAGTCATCCAAATATAAGCCACGTTTCCATACGAGTAAGTATGCCAGCCAGAGGCAGGCTACTCCGATCAGTAGCCATCCGTAGCCAGATAGAAATAGAGACAGACGAATAGTTAGGCGAGCGATTGTCGGAATACGTCTTATAAATATCAAAGTTGACCCAGCGAGTGCCACTACCAATGTAATTGCGACTTGGTCACGCATACTGCGCCCTGCTGGCGTGAGACTGACCTCCGTAATCCACACCCTGTCATTGTCGAGCGTCTGTCGCATCGCAACCTCAACCGCCAGGCGCTCTGCACCGGGTGGAAGATCGACCACGACCCGGCGCCAGGATCGCTGCTCATGCGCAAATGGCGGATCAAGCGAGATGCGTTGCTCGCTGAGAGCCATTTCGCCCTGCTCGACACGAACGATCACATCAACACCGTCGGAGTTCGGAGGGGGCGCGTTCGTCGCCGGATCAATGACCGCCCAGGAAGGCTGCG
>CAKZRZ010000244.1 GCA_937918955.1 uncultured Arenicella sp. | reverse complement strand
TGGTTCATCTAAAACTAAATAGGTTAAGCATATCTTACGCGAGAGCCTTCTATCATTCGCAATAGCGACGGGCAAACTTAAGAAATTAACTCCTGAATTCGGCCCTTTAACGATGGTAAAACATCACGCTCGAACCAACTGTTTTTTTTCAACCAAATATTATTTCTAGGGCTCGGATGCGGCATGGGAAGGTGCGTCGGCCAATGTGTTTTCCACGCTCTCACAGTGTCGGTAAGATTGTTTTTTCTCACTTTAGGAAGGTGCCAATCGATCGCGTATTTACCAATTACCAAAACCAATTGTACGTTTTGCATTAGATCTAATGCCTCCCGACGCCATAGCTCTGTACATTCTTTTCTTGGTGGCAGGTCTCCTGATTTCCCTGTGCCTGGGTAGCAGAAACCCATCGGCAAAATGGCTATTTTTGACTTGTCGTAAAAAGTGGTTTTATCAACGCCCATCCAGTCACGTAATCGCTCTCCACTAGCGTCGTCAAATGGCACCCCGCTTGCGTGCACTTTAGCGCCCGGCGCTTGACCTGCTATTAATACCTTAGCCTGCTCGCCAAGCTGTAACACAGGTCGAACGCCCTGTGGCAGATTAGCCTCGCAATGCTTGCAGGCACGTACCTTGCGAAGCAGCACTTCTAGATTATCAACTTGAGAACTCATACAACCAGACCCTTCTATTTAGATGCAAGTGACAACTTTTCGATACTCGCCAAAAGCGCAATCGAAAAATCGCTTAAATGGTTTATTAAATGCCGGTCAGCCTCGTAAGCAATCTCAATGCCAATATTATCCAATGGCAATGTCGAGTCTTTAAGTATTTAGCGCGAAACTTATATGTGCCAATTTTCCACATATCCGACCTTAAAGCTAATTTTCCAGCAGTCCCGACATCTGCCCTACTATAAGACCTGCCCTACTATAGGCAAAATGGCGATCAAAATCCCACCACCCATTTTATAAACAGTGGTTGTTTAGTAATGCTAATGAGACCTTTAACTGGCTAGGTCTGCACCCTCCAATCGAAAACTTTTAGAATCATCACCTTTGATTCGAGAACCTCAATCAAGATGATCGAACGCTTCCGAATCGGTCAAATTAGTCCGATTGTAAGCACTTACATTGCATTGGCCACGCAGTCTTTACGCATGACCAAGAAGCATGTTGCCAAGCAAAAAGTCTAAGAACCCTTAGAAAAATCGTTTGACTTTATATACTGTGCGCCATACAGTATATATTATATACTATGTGATACACAGTAAAAATATATTATGGAACACAGCGAACACTCCAAGAAAATGAAACTCGAACTCAGACGAGGAGTGCTCGTATTGGCTGTATTAGCTGAGCTACGTGAGGAACATTACGGCTATTCACTTAGGAAAAACCTGGCATCTAAAGGCCTCGATATCGATGAGGGCACCTTGTATCCACTGATACGTAGATTAGAGAAGCAAGGCCTACTTAACAGCGAGTGGCGTGAAGAAGGCAACCGAAAAAAACGCTTTTACCAATTATCTGACGTAGGTAAATCAACATTAAAGCAAGTTAGTAAAGATTGGCAGGAAGTTGAAACTGCATTGAACATTATTTTGAAATGAGTAATACACGCTATTCATAGGAGCTTTTATGAAATTAATTGAAAACTATCTAGATAGCCTAGAAACGTACCTACCAGAAGAGATGAAGCAAGATGTTCGTGACGAACTTAAAGCCTCTCTTATGGGCCAAATAGATGACAGTCAAGAAGAATTAGGCCGCGAGCTAACATCTGACGAAATTGAAGCTTTACTAAAAAAGTTAGGTCACCCAATGCAAGTCGCGTCGGCATACCAACCGAACCAACATTTGATTGGAGCTGACTATTTCCCTGCATACCGAAAAGCCTTAGAAATTGCCTTAGCATTAACCGCAATCATCAGCATTGTGCTTGCAGTATCTAGCGCCATCACTGGTCGCTCAGTAATCGGTGCTGGTATCAATATTTTTGCAGACATATTACATAACGGGCTCTACGTTTTCGGACTCGTTACCTTAGTTTTCTATTTAATGGAAAGCTACAACGCCGACCTTAGCAAGATATATGCATGGTCGGCGAAAGACCTAAAATTCAATTCGAAGCGACTGGGGCTAAGCCGACTTGAAACTGGTTTTGAACTCATTGCTTGCGTTTTATTTCTAGCTTGGTGGAATAACATGATTCCAACGCCAAGCTATGGATGGGCCAACAACGAAACCGCCAAAATATCTTTAAGCGCCGAGTGGCAATCGGTATTATGGAGTGTGAACATAGTTATCGCCCTTAGCATAGCTGTTGGCGCCTACAAGTTTGTTCTTGCTACCTGGGATCGATTCAGCCTAATGAGTGAGATTGCTCTATCTATTGCCACCCTACTTATCATTGCTCAAATAGTTCAGTTTGATCAACTTATTACTCTTACTGCCCCTCTAGAAGACAACGAGATCTTAGTTAAATTGATCACTCATTTTGACAAGGTTATTTATTCAATTTTGGCGATAGTAGCGGTAGTGAGCGCTTGGGATATCCTCTCTAACGCTCGCAAATTGCGTGCATAGCAATTAACTAAAAAGTGGCACTAATCTTTCTTGTTAAAAACTCAACGAGGGGAACTTAGCTTAAGGCTTGGGTTCTCACTCGCAAGGGCATAAGAAATAAACGCTTGCGCTGATTTAGCTCGCTCTCCGGCATATAAGTGAGCATCGAAAAAGGCGCCCACGGCTACACGACTAAGCCTTAGTTGCTCTAAACCATTCATTGCCTGGCCTGGTAGCTCAGGGCAAGGAGCTGCAACTTCTATGTCACGAATAACGCCATCGGTATTGGCTAATACTTTGTTCCATCTGTCTGGAAGCTCTTGCTTAGCGAGTACTCGATCCATTAAGGCGCATCCTAAGTTGTCGGGGTTTTCAGTCCAACGCAAAAAGTCTCCCACATCAGCAAACCCCAAATGAGTACCCTTCTCAAAACTCAAAAACCAACCGTTTCGATTTCTCGGCATCACGTCAACGGCATTTGGTTGCTCGGGCACAACACGATCAAAACTACCGGAAAGCGTTAGTGAGCTAAGCGCATTATTACTCGCGTAAAATTGACCGCTAAAAGTCTCTAGCGGTGGAGCCATCATCACCGCTGCTTTGATTCTCGAGTCTTTGTAGTCGGGGTGGTAGGAGACCAAGGCAGTAGTTAAGCCGCCTAGAGACAGCCCCAGCGCACCAATATTACCTGATGACACTTTACCGTAAAGCTGGCTGCCACTTTTCGAATTTAGCGATAAGATATGATTAATGACTGAACTTACATCGCCGGGTTGATTGGCAATATCTAATAGCTGAGGTACCTCGGCTAGGGTTTCACGGCCACTTAAGGGAAAGTCTACCGACGCGACAACATAGCCATTAGCGGCGAGGTAATTTGCTAGTCTACCGTTCTCTTTATGAAACCCTGCAAACCCGTGACTGTAAACGATCAAAGGTAAGTCTTTATGATCTCCTTTGGGGAACCATACCGTGCCCTTCAAAACTCGTTTAACATCGCCTTGATACTCACCAAGCGCGGGAGTAACCCGGCTTAGGTCGTTTATTTCAATGCCGAACGTTTCAACTGAAAAACGTGCTTGATCTAAACGCAGTTTCGATTGGCTTTGGCCCGCAAGCTCTTGCGGTGAATTCGCTAACCATAGAGCAAACAATATTGCTACGCCAACAAAGCTTACGGCCAGAACACCTAGGACTATTTTTTTGATAACGTTCATTTCAAAATCCTATCACAGCCGACGAAAAGCAAGCTAACGAAATTAAACTAGGCTATTCAATAAAACGTTTCAAAACTCACTCACTCAATGTCGACAGATTTCAGAGCCAAACCCGCTCGCGGACAGCTAAGCACGCCTCGCTTCGCCTGAAACTGCACCTTTACAGATTCTATATCTCCAACACCTTTAAGCTTGGTAACCACAAAATGCAGATGGGGCCCAGTCGAAAAACCAGTATTACCGGAACGTCCGATTAACTCGCCTTTTTCAACAAACTGCCCTTTCTCAACCTTTACTCCCATCAAACGCAAGTGATGGTAATTCGCAATTGTTCCATCGCTATGCCTAATCTCAATAAAATTGCCTTTGTCTAAATGTAAAGACGACACACCACCCGAGTTAGAAAGGCGATAATAGTCAACTACCACGCCTTCTCGAGCGGCGTGAATCGGCGTGCCTATGGGCATAATAAAGTCGATTGCGTGGCGATTAGAATCGCCTTTATGAGTGCCGTTTGTATTACATGACTGACCAACGTAATAGCTTTGCCCGGGTGTATAAGGCAAGTGATAAATCACTGAATCATCATGCTGGGCATCGATATTGCCGTTTTGATAGCGGTAGGCATACTCATAGCTCGCTCTCTTATTCGGATCGATGATGTGCAATTGCGTAAGGAGCACCTCGGAGTTAGACGCAACAACATGGCTCTGAACACGCCCTTGTTCAGGTCTAATGTTTTCAAGTTGAAACTCTACCTCCACACTAATTTCATGATGGCTCACGTTGCGAGCATACACCTGAAACACATCACCCTTTTTGACCCGATATAGGCATAAATCTTGTTCAGACTCGTGACAATCTTCCTCGGCGAACGTAAGCTGCGGCAACAAGAGAAACAGCGCTATTAAAAGCCATTTCTTAGAGTTCATCGCGCTTACTCTTCACCTGATCGTTTAAACCCAAGGTGCGCGATATCTGGTGGAAAAAACATTGCCCAATTCCACTCTAGAAATAAACGAACCTTTCTTGCAAGAGTGGGCACTTTAAGCAGATAAACTCCGCGCCAAAGCATAAAACCAATTATGCCAGAGAAGTGCATTCCGTATATTTCTGCAACGGCTTTATTGTGACCGATCGACGCCAACATCCCTTGAGGTTTGTAACTAAACGCTTTTGTTGGCTTTTGATGCAATGCGGCAACAATATTCCCCGCTAAAACTTTCGCTTGCCTGTCTGCAAATTGAGCAGTTGGCGGACTGTATTTGCCATCGAGTGCGTTCGGCACCAGTGCACAATCACCAATGGCCCAAACACCGTCTACGCCTTCTACTGACATATCTTTTTGGGCGATTACCTTGCCTCTTTCTGTTGGCAGTTCTTGGTTGTCGACAAACGCATGAGGAACCGTTCCAATGGTGCATATTATGGTTGCGCCAGTAATGACCTCGCCGCTCTTTAAAGTTACTTTTTCTTCTTCGATTTTCGCGGCTCGTTCTTTTAGACGAACATCGATTCCTCGCTTCTTAAAATTTTTGAGCGTGACATCGCTTAGCTTAGGACTTAATTCAGGAAGTAATCTATCGGTGCTATGAATCAAGACTATTTTACAATTCTCAAGTTCAACGTTCTTATAAAAGCGCTGTGCAGATCGCAAGAAATCTTCGAGTTCGCCAGCTGTTTCAACACCACTAAACCCACCACCTAATACAACAAATGTTGTTAGCTCAACACGTCTCTTGGGGTCGGGATGAATTGTTGCTTGTTCAAGGCGTTCAATAATCTGATTGCGTATTCGCAGAGCATCTCCTACCGTTTTTAAGGGTAGAGTATGTTCATGTAAACCAGGAAGCATATTAGTGTTGGCTTGAACCCCTGCCGCAAGAACAAGTTGATCGAAAACCAAACTTGCCGCGCGGTCATTATGGTAAAAGACTTCTCTATTTTTGTAATCAATACGATCGACCGTCACCATTCGAATTCTGGTTCGTTTTAGCACGAGTCGAACCGGAGCCTGAACATGGCCGGGTAAAATTGAAGCGCCAATAACTTCAGGGAGAAGCGGGTTGTAGGTAATAAAGTTTGTCTTGCTAAGTAAATAAATGTCCCAGTCATTGGGCATTGTCTTTTCGAGTTTTTTTGCGAGCGTCAACCCAGCAAAACCACCGCCGACAATAACTATTTTTTTTTGCTCGGAGCTCATTGCTAACTCTCTTATTTGCTTAGCTTAGGAGCAACCGTACCACACACTTTTGGAAATCGATCATTTTTATGAACATTAAACCACTTTTATGAACATTAAATTATGCATCGGCCTTTGCCAGCGAGAAGAATACGTCATAACTCGCTTATGCTGAGCTCCGCTTACATGATATGTGTAAGAGTTTAATACCCTTGCTCATGACACACCGTTTTAGAGAACAGTCCGCAGTGATCGCGTGGTGCTAGCCAGCCGCTCAGTTACAATTTTCAACATATAACGATTAATTGCTGCCGCCAATAGTGGGTCTTCAGACTCCATGCGCTTAAGCGCATCTGAGCTTAGAGTATATAAATAACCTTCGCTGTCAGCGCGCACTATTGCGGTTCGTGGGATATTCAAAAAGAACCCAATTTCTCCATAGATAGCGCCTCGCCCTGCCCCATCTACTCTACGCTCGATATCGTTCGAATCGAAGATATAGGCACTTGCTGAGCAGGTTTCGAGAAAATACACATCGTTTGCAGTCTCGCCCAAATCTGTGAGTAACTCTCCTTGTTGCACCGAGCGTTTTACAAGATACATTTCCAGACGCCTGCGCTCTTCTGCCAAGAGATCACCCGCGATTAGCTCGAGCACACTTTTAGAAGCGCCTAGCGCCACGGGGTTGGCATCAAGAATTTGATTTTCACACCATTCTAAACCCTGATCAATATCTGAAAACTCTTGTAGAAGCGGGTTAAATTCAAGATCGAAGCCGCCGTGTATGAGCTTATCGAGTAGCTCAGGCCTTAAACCCGTCAAAACTAAATTAACCTTTCGATCTTTAAGCCGTTGAGCTAGTCGTTCGAAGTTAAGGGTCGCTGATGAGTCGACGCCCAGTACCTGAGAGAAGTCGAGCACAATGTAATCTAATTGAGTCATGCTGGACGTCTCGAACACGCTCATAACTTCGCGATAAAGAGATCCAGCGGTTCCAAAGAATAAAAAACCTTGGAGCTTAAATAAACGAATACGCTGCCCTTGCTTCCTCAACACCGAGCTTTGCTCCGAGGGCCGCACCAAATTGCTGCGCAATTGTGAGCCCGAAGCTTGATACTTAACGACTTTGGTTTGACTATAATTCACCGCGAACAACACAATCGCCGCGACAATGCCAAAAAGAATACTCTGTAAGAATCCAGAAAATATCGACACAACCAAAATGATTGGAATAACGCTGTACTCTAGTGCCCCAAACTTTCGATAGCCCTTCACCAACCACTCAACCAGAAAACCTAGCGCTATGTAAAACAACAAGGCGGCGAATACCATTTTGGGCACGTAGGCGATTAAGTCTAAGCCAAGATAAAACACAAGCAAGGCAGTAACAGCGCAGGCAAAACCCAGCAGCTTGCTCTCGGCGGGGTGCAACTCATAGGATAGCTTTGACGTACTTACCGATGGCAGCGTAAAAAGCCCTCCAAATAAGGCGCTGGTCACATTGGCAATACCGGCAACTTTAAGTTCTTTGTTTGGATCCAGCTCTTGACGCGCGCTTAATCCAATCGCGCTAACGCTAAGGGTAAACGAAAGCAATGCCATCAGGCTTATAGTTGCAATGCTGGCTGAATTATCCGATAAAATTGAAAAATTGACTCCTTCCGACAGCAGTCCCAAAATTGGCGTAAACAACCCATCAGGTTTGCTCGACAAAGGCTGGGTTAGCAAACCACTCGCTTGCAATTGATTGACATCACTCCCAAGAGAAAATGCTACAACATAGAATAAAAGTGTGGAGCCCAAGATTGCAAAAACCAATAGTGAAGCAATATTAAAACGCGAAGATAAATAGCGTAACGCCCCAGCTAATAACAAAGCCGGTAGCCACTTCAAGATCATTTCACCACTTTCAAACAGCCCATACAAACCAGCGGGGCCGGTAAATTTATAGGGTACTAATAAATCTAAGGTGCTTATCAATAGCAGCCAGCCAACCGCGGCGAAATAGCCGCCAACTGCAGAGTAAGGCAAAAACTGAAGGAGACTTCCGAGTTTAAAAAAACCAACAATAGCCAGCGTAAACCCGGCAACCAATGTCGCAATCAGAACAGCGGCAAGAACATGCGTCAAAGCTTGGTCAAGGCTCAAAGTTGCCGGTAGTGCAGCCAATAAAAAACCAGTCATCAAAACAAAAACTGGCGCTGTATCGTCGTCAACTTGAGCAATGAAGTGGCTTGATTGACTGAACAAAACTTGCATCAGACCAACAATCACAATACCGACAATTGACAACGCTATGCCATGGCCTAAATAAGGCTCGAGCTCGCCTGAAAAAATAAGCGACGCGTAGCTTATGCTTATGATGACGGTTATCAACCCTGTAAAAAAGCCTGTTGCAAGAGTGTGGAGTATTGAGCTGCGAACGACGTTCATATGCATATCTAACAGGAATCGAGTGTTGCAAACTAAATAGTTATCAATAGAGATGGCGTGAAATATTAATCCACGCAACAGGACTCAATGGTATCAAACTTATTGCGTGTCATGTTGAGCTATATACTCATTAGTTATACAGGTTAGCGACCTTAATTCCCCGAACCGTAACGAGCCTACTCAAAAGTTCAAAAAGCAAATCGCTCGCTACAAATTTAGCATAATGACCTTTTATATATTTCGCCTGAACGGAGATATCAGGTACATCGGTATGCGGGTTTCAGTATAAATTGGATCGAAAAATTGTAAGCCATCAATGCATACCGCACCACTCAGTGAATCAGTAGCATTTATCGCGACCATTGCTTCTCACTAGCTAAAGAGTAAGGACATCATTAACCGCAAGGCTTCGATTTTCGAGCAGAAATTCGTATCAATGTGGGTATTCAAGTACAGTGAGGATTGGAACACTCACATTAGCTTATAAAGAATGCAATCAAGTAAACAAATATTCTATGCCGTCATGGCAGTAGTTGGCGCTTGTGCCACGTGGTACTTTAACCTTCAAGCAATGGAGCTTGACCCTAATTTCTCTTTTGCCACGTTTGTGCGAGACAACTATGTCAATCCATCATCAGCCTCTATTGCAAACGATATAGCAGTGATCCTTGTGGTGTTCTTTTTTTGGTCCTTTATTGAAGCACGACGCTTAGGCATGAAACATTGGTGGGTATACGTACCACTTTCAATTTTTATCGCGCTCGCGTTTGCCTATCCATTGTTTCTCTTGATGCGCGAGCGTGCACTCTTTAAGCAAGGCGAGTTGCGCTGAACAATAGTGATCGCAAAATTGGGGTGTACACCCATTAACAATGTGATCGCACACCTCGCTAAATATCACGCCAGCAATGGGCTAAGCCTTGCACGGTACAAGGCGGGGACTTCTATTTAGCCATGGGTTATGGGTTATGGGTTATGGGTTAACCATGCAAAATGCATTTAACTTATTACCATCTAAATCTCGAAAGTAGCCTGCGTAAAAGCCCGAGTCAGCCTCTTCTGGTCGAAACCCAGGTTTACCTTCATCGCTACCGCCCAGCTCAATAGCCTTCTTATAAAACTGGTCTACTTGTTCAGGCGTCTCCATCATTAGTGCGATCATCGAGCCATTACCTATTGACGCAGGATTTTTATCAAACGGCACCGAAACCGATAATGCTGGCTGTTCTGGGCTCGTCGCCCAAGCAATAAAATAACCATCTTCTTCCATAAAACGTTCTGCACCAATGACCGCTAAGAGTGCGTCATAGTAAGCGGCTGAGCGCTCAATATCATTTGTGCCTAAAGTTGCATATCC